>JAEURX010000010.1 GCA_016788885.1 Nitrospira sp.
TTCAGCAATCCCCAGATGACGGATCAAATCCGCCACCGGTGCCCCCATCTCAGCCTGCTTGAGTACGGCCACGATTTGCTCGACACTGAAGCGCTTGTGTTTCACAGCGTTCTCCTTCCCCTTCTAGGGCCGGATTATGCCGGAAACTCTCCATCAGATTGGTACGAAAAAGGCGGGGCCGCCCACTTTAAAGTTGAGTATGGAAATCGACTTAACTCAATTCAGTTGCTGTGGATGACACATTCTTTGGTAGGGCGTGAAACTGTCCTTGGAGAATGTTGTGCGTCATTAATTGCATCTACCGGGAGAATTCGGTTTGAGAATCTACAACCTCGATGAGGATGGTTTGGCAGCCGTTATTTCTTTCGGGAAATTGTTACAGCTATCTCACCTTGATTGTTCCAATAAAATCCTCGAGCATCATTCGCATAGAGAACCAATGGGCCATCTTCCTCTGCAAGAAGGTTCGGAGATTCCGATAAATCGTGGAGATGACATTTGTCCACTCCTTTGATTTCCGCTATAAGAGCAAACCATTTTGCGTCGCGATTCTTCTTTAGCAGGGCAAACAGATTCATCAGCCAGGTTCCTGGGGCACCCTTAGGGGCGATATGCTCGTGTGAGGCGTCATACCACGCTTGCTTTCCCACCACCGACACGATGTACTCACCGCTGGCTTGCAGATGCAGACCGACAGCATTTTCTGAGATCTCAGCCTTTATTGAGGCGACACATGAAGCTCCTACATCAAGCCTGTGGTCGTCCACCTGCGAGCACAATACTTCGTTCGGAGGAAATAACATGGTCACAGGATTGACATAGTCATTTCCCGCCCATGCATGGTCTCCAACCATCAGCCATACTGCACTGGCCACAAGGAATTTTCGCATCGTCGAACTCATTTTTCTGGCTGCCATCGGCGAGCTCTATCCCCATTGTAAAGGAGGTTATTCTACGACCTTAAAATGTTTTTCGAAGAATTCATCGATACTACCTGAGGTGGCGCGGCCTAAGAACAGATATCGTCCTCCAGCCTCACGTCGAGCATGAGGCTTAAATATTTTTGCAGATTTGATTCTCTGAGGCACACTCTTGTGAATGCTATCGCCTGGATGCGGCCTCCGCGGAAACGTTCCCATGTTCTGAAAAAGCCCAAATCCCCCATCAAAAAATTCGTCATGTAAGAGGCCGCAATTGCACTCAATAAACGGATTCGCCTCATGGGCGCAGCCACACTGAAGGAATCCGTTTTTCTCCTGATCGGCTAATTTGATCAACTCGTCTGTAGGTGGGAAGATGTCAAACGTCGAGAATTTTTTTAACATCCAGTTCAATGGCGTTGTCGCAAGGCCATTGAAGTTGTCTTTTGATGTGCAATTGTATTCTAGGGAATAGCTTCCTCCCACATCTGAATGCACCCCGGCAAACCACACCTCTTCAAGACGACTTCCCGGGATAGCTCGTAAGGGATCAAATCGAAGCAGGCGAAAGTCGTCTCGTTGCTCATCTAGCGCTAGTGCATGGAAACCATTGTCCGCGTAGAGTTCCACTCTGTGGTCGTCTGGCTCGTCATCGCGAATCAATCCCAAGGCAGGGACTGTGTCAAATACACCTATTGCAGTGATCTTCACTTTGTGCTTGTCTTGGTATGCGGTCATGCCGCGATGTTCCATCAAGGCTCTTAGCTCTCCTCTGATTCTCTCTTCGAATTCAGCCGTGCCATCAAAGTCCTGATGATATACGTCATAAAGTGCGCCTATGCTGAAGTGAAGGTTTGTCGCACCAATCCACTCAAAAGTGTCATACCATTTCTTCGGGATGCTTCCTCTATCGACAAGACCTGCGAACTCGATCAGTCCATTTAGTGATCTTGCAGTAAATGCTCCACGACTGAAGCCGATGATATAAATTTCATCCCCTGGCAGGTATGTCTCGACCAAGAACCTATAGGCTTGGCGTATGTTTAAACTAGTTCCCCTTCCTCCGATGCCACCAGTCACACGGTCAATCCATTTCGCGCCCACACCCTTGTCATAATAGGGAATTATTCGTTTCCCGCTACAGGCATGTTGCACAGCGAGTCGATAAAGTTTTCTCACGTTTGTTGATGAAGATTTATCATTCCCGGTGCCGTCCATGAATACCACTAACTTGCGGTGATCATCTGAGTCAGAGATTGCATTCTTTCGAGAGTAGTGTGCATTGAAGGTTCTCCAGAACGCGCGATTTGCAACATATGTATCACTAAGCCCATCAGTGTCAGTCGCCTTAAACTCCATACATAAACTTGGAGGTTCACCTTCATTCTTAGGAATCATGTCCTTGGGGACACAGCCTAAGAGTAGGAATATGCCGATAATCAAAAAAACCACGTTCATAATTTTTCCTTTGTCGTTAAAATCATCTGCCATCAGCAGCGCATTTACCTGTGATCAGGGCCTAGGGCTGTTGAGGCCCACCGCTGTAAGCGTTTCCATGCAGTGCAAAATTGTCTCAAACCGGAAGGAGGGTACTTTTTCAGGTATTTCGCGTCAAGTAAATGTGTACGACTAAATACGTGCATTATCAGAATGCTATCTGACACTTTATTCTAAGTTTAGCCGGATCTCGGAAAAGTCTTGTAAGTATTCAGTTCATCGCAGCTGTCATGAGGGAATGTGCGGTATTAATGGCCGTGCTGAATCTGGCCGTGGATATGGATCGGCTTGATAGGAATCGACTCAAACTCCTTCCGGTGCCTGAGTATGTGAAACGTGAGCGCGTGCTGGAAGGATGGGAATTGTTGAAACTTAAGGCGACTGCCTCGCCACAAGTTTGGCGTCTCATCATGGCAGCGCTCCAGATTGGCTTGCGCGAGAACAAGCTCATTGAGACTCATGAAGAATGGCTGATGCAGCGGGGAGACGGGTGGTGGATGGCGCCGGCGCCTGGTCGAACGAAGATCAAGGGCGTTCCCAAAACAATCCCTCTTAACCGCTTGGCATATGAAGCACTGTTCGGAGGGCTATCTCGGATTGGCGGGCGATTCTTTGGCCAATGGAAGAATGGGAACTCGTTCAAACATAGTTGGATGAGAACGTGTGAGAGGGCAGGGATTCATGACCTGCATTTTCACGACCTGCGCAAACCTTCGCGACTTGGCTGATGCAATGAGGTGTGGATTATGCTGTGATTCAGACCCTGAAAGGCGAGCCGCTTCCTGGTTCAGCAAAGTATTACATTCACAATTGGGACGGTCGATTGCGCGATGCGGTCACTCGCTTGGAGTCGTTCACCGGGGCTTTTCTGAACGGTGAAAATCCCTCTGAGGTGCCACTTACTGCCACTCAGGTGCCACCATCATACGTAGAACAATCTCTAAGTGCGCGATTTATGGTGCCGAGGGACAGAATCGAACTGTCGACACCAGCCTTTTCAGGGCTGTGCTCTACCAACTGAGCTACCTCGGCATTCCGGCAGAATTCGAGAGGGGGCTTCTGTCTACAGGATCACCGTCGAAAAATCAACCTTCATCGTAGGGTGGCGGAGAGGGCGGGATTTGAACCCGCGACAAGGCTTTTGGCCCTGTGACGGTTTAGCAAACCGTTGCCTTCGGCCACTCGGCCACCTCTCCGCACTCCCATATCTAGGACCCTGTTTGGGATATCTGACCCACGATTGCTCGAATGTGATCTCCCTTCTCGGAAAGAAGAAGGGGGATCATACCCCAGAGCATGGAGTGCACTCAAGTGATTCTCGTGAATGATTTTCAGGAAGTGAGTCTGGTTGCTAAAGCTGTGGTGTGATCGGGCACCGACGAGACCTCTCGGTTAGCGCTTCGCGAACTCTTTCAGAATATCCGCGAAGGTGGATTGCCATTGCGAGAGCAGCCCCTGATGCCGCTTGTAATGTGTCATGTGAATAAGTCTTGTCTGCACCGCATTTCTCGACGGGACCGGGCTGGGCGAGCGTATCTGTGAACGCGGGATGCCCATGGAGGGAGGATCGATATCGGCCGATCGAACAACGCCGCTGGTGAGCAGCATGCGCAACGCATGTGACTTTTGGTGGTTTCGTGTGCGCGAACTCTTTTGAGAGTTTGCCATATTTCCTCGTGCAGCGGTCGATGGTTGGTGAAGGCAATGACCATGTAGGGTCTTCTACATCCAAAGAATCCGGCCAAGTTCTTCATCGAGTTCCTTTGCCCGCTGACAGTGGCTGCAGCGAGCGAACAGGCCGTCGTTGCCCGGCGAGCTCTGGGATCGGAGTACCAACTGGTATTTCTGGCCACCGCAGAATGAACAGGCTTTCCCGTGAAGTTCCCGGCGCACCGATCCGATTTTCCCAACCTGTTTGTGCATGGAGCCTCCTATGAGATGGGGTGTTGGCTGCAGTGAATTTCCGAAGGGGGCCGTGATGCGTTGCGAATCGTGCATGCTCAACAATACCGAGCAAGTAGGAGGCTGAGAATACCGTGGAGGAGGGGAGGGGGATGAAGCAAAAGAGGGGAATGAAAGGAACGTCACTACATGTTTTTCGTGTCGTTCATTTATCTGTAAAGTATTTATATATCAATGTGTTGCTTGATATGTCTCATCTTGTAGATGATTTTGTGCAGCCTGGGCCATCTGCGGACGAATGTCGCGTAGGAAAGTGACGAAATAAAAAGTGATCTGATTGTTGAAGTTTTGGGGGTGAAGGCAGATCTCGCCAGGAGGATGCCGAGACCTCTTCCCGCCCTGGGTGGGCACAACCAAGGCAGAGACCTTCACCCTTTTTCAGTCAACCATGTGATCGGCCGTTCACGCAAGTGCGTAGTTGTTCGGAGGGATAGTCTTACTTGACGAGGTCGATCTCATGTTGGATGGCGTACTGGACACACCTGCTGTGTCATGCTCAATCACGAGGCATCTTTGGATGCGGTCTCACTCGCGAGCCTGGGATGATTGAGCCTATCGGCAAGGGTGTCCAACTGGACAAGAGATCGTTGGGTAGTTGTCTGTTCTGAGCAGGATAGGAATGGTCGCGCAGGGGGCAATATTATAGATCCTGATCATTCAGTTGTCTGCAGCAGGGACCTTGGCGGATTTGGCGGATATTGACCCTTCGCGCTTGCTCCATGGAGCAAGCTTTTACCAGGAGATAAGCATGGCGTTATGACCTATTTGAGGTTCTATCCCTGGATAACCGAGTATCAGGAATACCGTGAGGGGATATCACGCTGGGACAGCTTGTTCTATATCGTACGTTGTTAAGTCTGAAGAAAATTCGACCGATAAAGACACCACGACGTTGTCGGAAGACTCGCTCGGCGTAGTGGACGTGTAGGCAAGAAGTGCATTCCGTAGAATGGATACAGAAGAATCCCTCTCCGCAGCTGCACTGCAAAGAGGTCGCGATGATCGTAGATATGCCAAGATTCCAGCGGTATCGTCCGGTCATGCCAAGACGTTCATCGCCGCTCCCTGTTTGCTTGCCGTATAACGTACGCCTATCGGCGCCTGAGGAATCCGCAGAGTCGGTTTACACGGTGCGATTTTCGAATGCAATCTTGATGTCTCGCGAATCAATTCGCCGGATTCGTTAGGAATGAATGTCTGGGCCAGCCAGACACGTGGTAACAAGCCTCATGGTCGCTCGGGACTCCTCTACTGGTCATTCGTCGCATGAAGTGGCCGACCGCATCGCGCTTACCGACGCTGGTTTAGTGAAATCTGCGGAAGGACTGCCTATGGAGGAGCCACAGGGGGCGGTGGTATCTGCAAATGGTATGGTCTTGAGCTCCGATGCGCAGACATCCCAGGCTATGGAATCGACACTCTCTCACGAGGATTCGTCTCGCCTGTATGCATGGCTTCCCTCGCTGATCGTGATTCTTTTGTTTGCCACACTCACGATCAGTGCGTTGGCTTTGCATTATGTGGAAGCACACCTCGTCGCGTCATCCGGTGAAACGGTGGCCCTGGCCGCAACGGATGTAGCCGACAAATTGGACCGCTTTCTATTCGAGCGCTACAGCAATGTCCTTATGGCCGCCAATCTCATGAGCGCGCGAGCGGCTGATCGGAAATACCAGCGTGAATATCTAGATCGCATGAAGGAATTGTATCCGGAATATCTGTGGCTAGGGATCACCAACGAGCGGGGGCAGGTTGTCGTCGCGACGGACTCGACAACCGTCGGTCGTGACTACAGTGCTGAATCCTGGTTTCAGTCGGTGTTGCACGGAGGGTCGGTCCATGTTGGTGATATCGAACCATTCGCCATCATGGGAGGAGTGGACGCCGTCGAACTTACCGCGCCGATGAAAGGATCCCACGGAGAATTTCTGGGGACCATTACGACACGTGTCTCAATGACCAGCTTAGAAAATGTGTTGATTCAAACCCTGCTGGCGTATCAACAGCGTGAAGGTCTGCAGGGAGGGGTGGCCTATGAGTTTCTGACCAAATCAGGTGTGGCATTTGTTCAGTCCGAATTGCAGTTTAAAGGGAATGTTAACCTCAAGCAACTAGGCTTGTCCTCTGCCCTGTTGGCGGAGCAGTCTTCCTCGGGGTATGTGGAAGAGGCGCATCCACATCGCCATGTTCCAATTATCACTGGGTATAGCAAAACGCACCCCCTCGGAAAATTCGAAGGAATGCACTGGACGGTCCTCATGCATGTGGATCGAGACGACGTCTTGAGGCGAGTCCATTCCATTCTCTGGAATCTTGGCCTCGCGGGCAGCGTCGTGGTATGTCCCGTCTTCGGTGTGTTGCTGTGGACGATGAAACGCGTGCAGAAAGAACATCTCTCTGCTCAACATGAGAGTCGAACAGCCAAAGCCGCAGAGGCCTCACTTCGTGAGAGCCAAGCCAACGTGAGTGCGTATGCGGGGACACTCGAGGAGAAAAATCGGGCGTTGGATCTGGCCTTGGTCGAGGCGCAGGCAGCCACCGTAGCGAAGTCCGCATTTCTGGCGACCATGAGTCATGAGATTCGCACGCCAATGAATGGGATCATTGGAATGACGGGCCTCTTGATGGACACTCCCTTGACATCCGAACAGCGCGAATATGCGGAAATCGTCCGACGTTCCAGCGAAAGTCTGTTACACATCGTCAACGATATCCTGGATTTTTCGAAGTTTGAGGCCGGCGCGCTCAAACTTGAGCAGATCGATTTTGATCTTCGGACGATCGTTGAGGAGGCGTTGGACTTGTCGATCGAAGAGGCGCAGCGGAAGGGGTTGGAACTGGGGTGTCTGCTGCGTGCGGACGTCCCGGAATCCTTACGGGGTGATCCCGGACGATTGCGGCAAATTCTCGTGAATTTGACAGCCAACGCGGTGAAGTTTACGGAACGCGGTGAGGTCATGATTCATGTGACCCGGGGAGAAGAACAACGCGACCACGTCCAACTCCACTTCATGGTGAAGGACACCGGTATTGGAATCTCGAAGGAGGCACAAGCGAAGTTGTTCCAACCCTTTTCGCAAGCCGATAGTTCAACGACGAGAAAGTTTGGCGGGACTGGACTTGGCTTGGCCATTTGCAAGCAGTTGGTGGAACAGATGGGCGGGCAAATCATTCTGGAAAGTGAAGTCGGTCAGGGGACGGCATTTCGATTTACCATACTGCTGTCCAAGCAAACCAACCCCGCGCCGATCCCGGCTATCCCCGGAGGTGTCCTCAAGGGAAAGCGGATATGCATCGTGGATGATAACGCCACCAACCGATGTATTCTGGAGCAATATGCGTCACAGTGGGAGATGTCGAGCGTCTCCGCGTCCGGCGGACCCCAGGCGCTGGAGCTCTTGAGAACGGCGTACGCCCTAGGAACACCCTTTGATGCAGCGATTCTTGACTTGCAGATGCCTGACATGGATGGATTTGAGTTAGGGCGCGCCATTAGCACCGATCCTGTCTTGGGCGCGACGCGCCTTCTTTTGCTGACATCAGTTGGGATACGCGGACAGGCTGAGCAGGCTCGAGCCGCGGGGATTGCGGCCTATTTGACCAAGCCCGTGCGTCGAGCTCAATTGCATGATTGTCTATGTATGATTTTGGGAGAGACGAGTACTCCGGCAGTCAGCCGAACGGAGGATCCTCCGCGTGTATTGGTGACTCGGCATGTCATTGGGGAGGCGGCCTCTGCCAGGCGTCCGCGCATTTTGGTCGCGGAGGACAACATCTATAACCAAAAAGTGATTGTTCGAATGTTGGAAAAGTTAGGCTATCGTGCCGATGTGGTGGCAGATGGTCTCGAAGCCGTTGACGCAGTGGCTCGTATTCCTTACGCGGCGGTATTAATGGATTGGCAAATGCCTGAACTTGATGGGCTCCAAGCCACAGAAAAGATTCGGATGAATGAACGACGTCACGCTGGTCGTCAAACTCCTATTATCGCCCTGACGGCGAATGCCACACGCGAAGACGCTGAACGCTGTTTGGCTGCGGGTATGAATGACTATCTGAGTAAACCCGTGAGGAAAGAAGAGCTGGCGCTCGTGATCGAAAAATGGCTGTCTGCGGCAACCAAACAAGTGACCGGCTCGGGACCTCAAGCTTAGACTGAATACGGGTTCACTCAACACACGGCGCTTAAGGCAATCCCTCTCGAAATCTATCTGCAGCGGCTAGTGCGTGAAATGGGAATCAGTCCTACTCACGAAATGAGCGTGAGTGTGTTCGACTCTCCTCCAGCCCAAGATCTACAGCAGTTTGGCGGAGGGGGCGAGATTTGAAACCCCCACAGTATCAGAGACTATAAGTACTCATCCCATCTCATCGTTTCGTTCTCAATCACTTACAGAAGAGTCAGAGGTAGCGGAGGAACCGATCAAAACCGATCGGGCAATATAGTTCTGCCACAATTCGGCCACAGCGAGACGAGGGTAAATTAAAGGAAAAGCTGGCAACGACATAAAGCTGTCCGTCATCGGTTCTGAGCGAAGAGAAAAAACGCCTGCAAACCGACCAAGTGCGATTCATAGATTGGTGGGCATGATCTTCCTCAGTGAAGGTCAGTAGATTTTACCCATGTATGAGGTTGTGCTGTAACCCGAGCCGAGTTCCTGTTGGGCATAAACGCTAATAATTTTTCCATTGAAGAACAGAAATTTGAATGGCTTATAGCCGATGTATCCGCCGTAGCTGTTCTTGGCGTTGACACTTGCATTTAGTACGTAACCAAACTTAAGTGAACCACCATGAAGAGGAGCTTCTCTCATCCATCCAGGGGACACAGTGGACCAATCAATTCTTGCTGAATCAGGGTCTTTTAGGCTTCCTTTGAGAAATTCTAAAGCTTGCCGTTGGGCTAACTCTTGAGAGATAGGGGGCCCGTAGTCTGCATTAGAAAGTTCTTCTTGGGTTGGGGGACCACTGGCGCAACCGCTCATTAAAGGAAAGACGATGGATAATGAAATTGCCATGAATAGCAGGAATGGTTTCGACACAAGAGCCATACAGTCTCCTTTATGGTGGAAATGCGCGGCATATTGCCAGAAGAACTGGCATTCGCCAAGTTCTCATTTTTGGGGCAGTTGTAATGAAATGGTTGTATTGGAGGCTCCGAGGCGAGCCTTTGGCGGGCTGGAATTGGAGATTCGCGGACTCTCTGTAAGTAAATGATTTAGCAGATGAAATTATCTATTTGTGGCGAAAGTGTGGCTAACATGAATGATACTCAAATGTGCAACGAAGCAACGATAACCGGCAGAACGCACGGCCTTACCACCATGAAACGGGCCATAAAGACCCTTGGTAACCGTGCAATTGACCGTCGATCCAAGGTTGGCAAAGCGTTGGAAGCATGGCGAGGTGAATTGATTGCCGATCTCGGAGGGCAGGATACGATCTCGGCGCAACAACAGACCTTGATTGAGCTAGCCGTGAGAACCAAGTTGCTCCTGGATTCAATAGACGCCTGGCTACTTCAGCAAGGTAGTCTTGTGAATGCGAGAAAGCGGACGGTCTATCCGGTTGTCCTTCAGCGGCAACAACTCGCCGATGGTTTAGCCCGGTATCTGTCCCAACTTGGGCTTGAGCGTCGCGCCAAGCCTGCAAAGAGCTTGGCAGAAGTCTTGTCAGGCTCGGCCAGGAAGGGCGATCACCCAGCGGCATGAAGTTGGCCTGGGCTTGGGCGATTGTCGGCAGAATACTATCGGTCCTCAACGGCAGGCGTCACCGAGGATCGGCATAACATTGACGCCAGAAAAATGGGGGCAATCATGACTGTGAAACAGCAAATGGCATTTCGAGCCACGCACACGGCCAGTGAGGTAACAGATGTGTTGGACCTCTTAGCCATCGTGCAGCATCGACTGCAAGAGGTCGGCGAGTTAGAAGCTGTGGGCCAATCAGTGACGGTCTTGCATGTGGCCGCAGAGAAATTGGCGAAGCTCAGGGCCTTGAGCTGGTGAGAGCGGCTTCAGGCTGGTGACACGGCGGGTACTGGGGCACATGCTCGCCGTGTCCAGCCGAGAAGGCTCGGCTTCCTGTAGGTGGAAGGTGTATAGGCCATAACTTAATGTACGCGGGTTGTGCTGAGGTATGCTATAGTGAGACCTGTTTGGACAAGATAGCATACGTAGTTACCGCGTGGGCAGCTATGGGTAGAAGCCTAGGTCCGCTGCGAGCTGAAACAGTGCCAAGGCACTGACCGCGTTCAGCGCAAGACCGTATAGCTGCCTGATGTTGTGACATAATTCGGCTCATCGAACGCAAAGGCCGACTGTGGGAGTTCATCCCATAGTCGGCCTTTTTTATTGCCTGAAAGGGGGAAAGTTATGCCGCTCGTGAATGTAAAGCAGGCCGCGCAAGAGCTGGCCTGTAGTGAGTCGTTCTTGCGCAAACAGATGGGCAGGCGAGACTTTCCCCAGTATCGTCTTGGGTCAGATGTCCGGCTAGATCTGACCGAATTGCGAGCCTGGTTTCGGAGGAACAGCAGGGGACCAAGTGACCATGCTGACTCGCTGAATGGCTCTAGGACGAACGATCAGGGCGCGGCCTAAGCCCTGCCCTGGGTCAGTCATGAACAAGCGATTCTACAGGCAAGGCGTCGCCCTGGAATCGGTACACAATCAGACGCCGCATAACAAGGGGTGGGGTATGGAGACTGTAGAAAATAGCGTTAGCCTGATCCACGTCAAAGACATTATCGAACTGTTGAAGGGACATGCGTTGAACATGCGAGAGCTTCCCAACGTTGATCCGCTCATCATCGACGGATTGGAAAAGATGTCGAGCGGTTTCGTGATGCTGCACAAATGTCTGGAGCAGATGATTGCTACGGAGGTCGAAGAGGGCCTGTAAATGGATGCGGCGCTTGAGTTCTCTCCTGTTCCGCTCATGACGTTCGAAGTCATTTTATGTCATTTTAGGTTATTGTACGTAGTCACGAAAAATATTTCCTGACAAGTTTTCAAGGCCGTGTTACTTCATGTGAGAGAAAGTGAACGCGAGTAAATCTTAACCACAACGGAGGGACACACATGAATGAGTTGTTAACGATTCGAGAAGCCGCGAAGGAGCTTCGATGCTCACCCAATTTCCTCTATGTGCGAGTCAAGCAGCTTCCCCATATTCGCCTTTCGAAGCATGCCATTCGCTTTGAACGACATGTACTGCTGGAGCACTTCAAGCAGGCAGCCACTCACGAAGAGACGCGATGAAACCGAAACTGAAAACCGTTCCGAAGGTGAGCGCCGAGGAAGAGGCGGATTTCGACTTTGGGATCGCCGGTGAGCGAGGGGCGTTGATCCCTGCGGGGGACTATGACGTAGGCTTTGTCCGTGCCGTGAAGCCGTTCTGGTGCTTCAATCATCAGCGCACCTTGCTCTGGTTCCGCGTCACAACTGCGGGCGAACATCACGGGGTTGAGCTGTACATGGCGTGTCGCACCTCTCCACGGGAGGGGAAAAAGAGCCTTGCCCCAAGCTCCAAGCTCGTGCGGGCCTGTGCTCTGGCATTAGGTCGTTGGCCGAGCCGGACCGATCGATTAAGCACCACTGCGTTCAAGGGGAAGGCGTTTGCTGCACGGGTAGAAACCGTGACGCATGACCCGAAGAAGCAGCCGCTGTCAACAGAGGCGCAATATAGCATCATTCGCTCACTCACGAAGAAGATTGCGGGCTGAGCATCGGAAAGAACTGATACTTGAACAGGAAGCGTAACGTATACAACCACAAGTACCCTGACAATTACGGGTACCTGTACCATCCCCAGGCTAGGCCGAGACGGGCGATTTTGCCCCTTCCAGAGCGGGAATTCGGCGTATTGACCGTGAACGGGTATGGCAAGCTTTCGAGGGAGATAAACCACCCTCGAACGGTCCGTCACAGGACCGACTGGTAGGGATGACATCCCCCTGAGTTGAGGAGGCCGATAACCTCCCCAACTCAGGTGACCAGGCTGAACACGATGTGAGGGGTACGGGCATGATACCCGATTGCACGATGAGTGGAGAGAAAGATTGTAGCGCCGATTTTCTTGGCCCTTTGCCAATCATTCTCGCTTGACAGATCTCAATTTCATGAGAATATGCACCTAAGGAGATAAATGTATGGACGAGCAACGACTAGAAACATCTGCGGAAATGGCACAGCGACTCAAAATTTCACGACAGTTTTTGCACAAACTTACGGTCGCTTGTGCTGTGCCAGCATATAAGTTTGGAAGAAATTTTCGATACTCAGCCGAGGAGGTCTTGGCAGCGGTCAAGACACGTAAACGACGCCGCCAAGGAAACTAGACGGGCCGTGCGGTGCGTTTTCGCCCGCATACTCGCAGGTTCGGTGCAGTTCTGCCGCTCCACCGGGCCTGCGGCCCACAAAAAGCAACGCGATGAACCAGATTGACCCGCTAAAGTTTTTTGCCGCGCTCCGTTGGATCGATGGGCGGCCTCTCATCGAAACGATAGAGGCTTACCGGAGGCAACTCTTCACGCAGGCCCTTTTTACGTTTGATGCTGATGGGCGGCCCCGCATCAACCGTGTGCTGAGCGGGCGAAGTAAGAAAAATTTTAAGTCGTCTGATTTGTGCCTGGCGGGATTGTATTGCTTCCTATGCCGGACAAGTCCTCAAGGAAACGATGCGTACGTCTTAGCAAATGACGAAGACCAGGCCGGTGATGATCTTGGATTACTCAAAAAGTTGATTGCGGTGAACCCCATTCTTGCGAATGAGGTTGAGGTGCTCCAAAAAGCGATTGTGCGCAAGGACGGTCGGGGAACGTTTCGAGTGCTCCCAGCGCGTGACGTGGCTGGTGCGCACGGCAAGACGGCATGCTTCATCGGGTACGATGAAATTTGGAACTATCGCACCTATGACTTGTTCGAAGCGCTGGCCCCTGATCCGACGCGTCCGGACGTGCTGGAGTGGATCACCTCGTATGCGTCGATCTACAACAGTCCAGGTTTCCCGCTGTATGACCTTTTCCAAAGCGGTAAGCGTTGCGATGATCCGCGCATGTTGTTTTCGTGGTACGCGGGAGATTTTACGACTGATCCAGCATTTAAGGAATGCGAGCCGGAGGCACGCGCCAATCCTTCAATGGCATCGTGGGCAAATGCAGACTATCTAGGGCAACAGCGCCGACGGCTTCCCTCTCATAAATTTCGCCGATTGCATCTCAACCTTCCTGGCATGCCGGATGGGGCGGCACTCAATGCGGAACGAGTAATGGCCTGTGTTATCGAGGGCCGAAAGCATCTTGCCCCCAATCCAGAGCGAAACTACACCGCCTTCGTCGATATGAGCGGAGGCTCGTCGGATGATGCGGTACTGGCTATCGCGCATTGGGAGGAGCAGCGGGCAGTCCTGGACCTGTTGCTGAATCAGGGATCACGCCCGCCTTTCAATCCCCGTGTGGCTGTCAGTGCGTTCGTGGATACCTTGAAACAATACGGGGCCAGCAGCATTCACGGAGACGCGTATGCGGGCCGGACATTCAAATGCGACTTCGAAGACCGAGGCATTAGCTATCATCTGTGTGAGTGGAATCGTTCTCAACTCTACGGCCAGATTGAGCCCGCCTTGAATAGCGGCCAGGTTGAATTGCTGGACCATCCGAAGATGCTGGAGCAGTTCCTTGGACTTGTACGGCGTGGAGAGAAGGTCGACCACGAACCGAACTCGCACGACGATTTTTGCAATGCAGCAGCCGGAGCGTTGGTTCTGGCAAGTCAGGTTAATGCGGGTCCTGGAATATACGTATTTACGTAAAGTGAGAGTTTCCGCGTCTCACAGGCCGTCTAGGCATCTGCCAATAGGCTGCATTGAGGGACGGCACCACCACGGGAGGGGGCAGGCCGAAATTACGACTGGCGAAGCGGTGTCTTGCTGGCTAGGCCAAGGCGGGGCGCAACGTGAGCCTAGGTCGTGAATGGGCCGCTCTTGAGGCCTGGGAGAGCGAATCCGGGTCAGTTCAATGTGAGCAGTGAGTAAGGGGAAAAGTATGAATGGCGGAATAGTAGGACTCGAAAAGTCACTAGGGGAAATCAAAGTCGGCATCACGAACATGGTGATGAAGCATGATGATCTCGAACATAAGCAGGACGAGCTCTCAAAGTATGTGCATGGTCGTGTGAAGGCTGGGCTGAAAGCCAGTCTGCCAGGTGTCGATCATTACCCCTTCAGCTTCGGGAAGGCACTGTTGGCAATCTCAGCAATGAATAGGGGCCAGGCCCATCTCGTCAAAGAGTGGAACGTAGGTCATGAGCTGGATGTGATGACCCAGGCCACCAAGAAGGCCATGGACACCGGCACGGCGGGTTCTGGAGGGGGGTACCTAATTCCTCGGGAACTCATGCCTGAGATCATTGAAATGATGCGAGCCGAGGCGCAGTTGGTGCAGCTCGGCGTGACGGTGCTGGACGGGCTCAAAGGCTCGCCGGTTGAATTCTCAAAGCAATTGGCGGCGGGATCGATTCAGTGGGTTGGTCAAAATCAGATCATTCCGAAATCTGACCCCTCGTTTGGCGGTGTGCAGTTGACGCCAAAAATTGCCGCCATGCGCTGCGGCTTTAGCAATCTTCTGAACATCTTGAGTAATCCCGGTATTGAAGATCTGATACGACGGGATTTTGCTCGGGTTCTTGCCCTTGAAGTTGACCGGGTGATTCTCGAAGGCACAGGCACAAGCAATCAGCCGATGGGTATTGCTCAAATGCCTGGTGTGCAGACATTCGCCTTAGGGACGGATGGTGGCGTGCTCGGATGGGACGAGGTCACTGACCTGTTAGGAAAACTCGAAGACGCGAATGTGCCTAGCAAGAAATTGGGATTGGCGTTCCATCCCAAGGTCAAGCGCCTTTTAAAGAAGCAAAAGGTCGCCCAATATTCTGGAGACACGAAAGGTGCATATACCGTTGCTCCGGCTGCGTCGGATGAGAAGCTGCGCGAAATTCTGGGGGTCAACTTTGCCTCAACGACGCAGATTGCCACCAATCTGACTAAAGGCTCCGGTACCGGCCTGAGCCGCGTATACGCCGCCGATTTCTCGGAAGTCGTACTTGGCATGTGGGGCGGATTGGAGATCATTGCCACCAACATTGGTGGTGATGCGTGGATTACGAACAGCATTGAAGCTCGTCTCGTTGCCAACATGGATGTTGGCGCACGGCATCAGGAGAGCATTGTGATTTGCTCTGACGCCAAAACAGCATAGCAAGGAAGGGGGGGGGCGGGCGGGGCTTCGGCCTCGCCCGTTCTCTATCGAGGAGGACCGTATGGACGAAGATTCAACACTCTGGCAGGAATTGCTTCACGGCATCACCTGGAAAGAATTGTTTGCGCAGTATGCCGAAGCCCTCAACGAGTTGTTTGGGTATATCCGCCAGCATCCTAACGCCAAGCATGCCGATGAGCGGGTCGCCGCCGCCATGCAGACGGTTGTGGACGTGAATCAGGAGGTGGTCGGCTATGCCCGCAATCGTGAGGTGCAGCAGAGCCCACCACCGGTGGAGCTTGTCAAAACAGTTCTCGCAATCGCCTCGCAAGTTCGACGAGCCATTCCAGAGCCGACAATGCAGGGAAAGGATGCCGCATGAAACCCGCAGCCGAAACCGTAACGATTCCCCTGCGCGATACTGGCGCGGCCTTGGCTATGCTGCGTTTCGTGATTCATTCAGCCGGACCCGAGCACTATGCCGACTGTGTGACGACCCTGCGCCAACTCGATGCCGTGATAATGGGCCGACTTGCGCAAGGTTCGACACCAGAGCCGAGGCGGGTTGATCCGCTTCCGGCGGAACGGTATTTAAACATTGAGGAAGTATGCGCACAATTTAAGGTGACGGCCCGCTGGCTCTATCGGCACAAATCGAAAATGCCTCACTCTCAGCCAAGCCGGAAGCGGTTGATCTTTCCTGAGAAGGCGGTTACAAGGTGGTTTGCGAGTCGACAATCCGCTTGACATGAACTATAACTGAGTTATACATTGAGCATGACGGCAAAAGAACTGCACAAGCTGCGAAAGGTGTTGGGATTGACGCAGGCCGGATTAGCTCAGGCGGTAGGTGTGACGGCGAACGCTATCGCCTTAGCCGAGCGAGGTGAGCGGGGCATCAGCGAACCGCTGGCCCGGTTAGTGAAGATGCTGGTTCAAGTGCACACGGGAGAGTTAGTGCCCAAACGGTCAACCAAAAGGAAGCCATCATGAAGCAGCGCGGGCTTGGCATGATTTTTCAGCGTGGTGCAATCTGGTGGGTTCAGTACTACTTTCGCGGTAAGCGATACCGGGAAACCTCAGGATCGACGGCGCAGAAAGACGCGGTGCGGCTCTTGCGTGCTCGACAAGCCGAGATGGGGCAGGGACGGCTGCGAGGCCCAGAACTCGAAAAGACGACCTTCGCCGATCTAGTGCAAATGATGCGTGATGAATACGCAGCCAATCAACGGCGCTCCGTCAAACGCCTCAATACGAGCTTGAAGGCATTGGAACCGGCTTTTGGGCATTTGCGGGCTTGTGACATCACCTTGGACCGCCTCAATCGCTATGTTGCCGATCGGTTGGCAGTCGGAATTGCTCCTGCAACGGCTAAGCTTGAGCTGACCCATCTTCACAAGGCCTTTCGCCTGGCTGAACGAGCTGGAAAGGCCATCTGTCCGCCGTTCCCGGTGATTTCGGTACAGAATGCCCGCAAAGGATTTTTTGAGCGGGGCGATTTTGAAGCTGTTCGCTCCCACTTGCCGGGAACTTATCGAGGCGTGGCGACCTTCGCGTTTTTGAGTGGATGGCGTGTGCCGAGTGAAGTCCTCAGGCTTCAGTGGTCACAAGTAGACTTTCAGGCGGGCATCGTCCGCTTAGAACCGGGCACCACGAAGAATGACGAGGGGCGAACCCTTCCGTTTGCGGTGCTCCCAGAACTGGCTCAGCTCCTCCGGTCGCATTGGGACGAGGCTTTAGCTACAGAGTTGCAAACGGGGCAGCAAGTGCCTTGGGTCTTCTTCTGGAATGATCGAGGAGTGATGAAGCCGATCCACGTGAAGGCGTTCTATCGGCGCTGGCAGGCCGCCTGTAAGCGGGCTGGAGTCCCTGAACGCATTCCCCATGATTTTCGACGAACCGCTGTTCGAAATTTTGAGCGGGCAGGAGTGCCTAGGTCTGTCGCCATGAAGCTGACCGGCCATAAGACGGAAGCCGTCTATCGGCGCTATGCCATTGTGTCTGAGGCAGACCTCACCGAAGGCTTGAAGAAACTGGCGAGATTGCAGGAAACGCTACGCGAGAAGATGCAGCCATGCGGAACGCCGACGGAGTTTAGCCACAGCTTAGCCACAATTTCAGGGCGAAATATGCAGTTTTCGCCGGAAAATTTGGCGGAGGGGGCGAGATTTGAACTCGCGGATAGGTTACCCCATCTCCGGTTTTCAAGACCGGCACGTTCGGCCACTCCGTCACCCCTCCACACTAGGCCGGAAACAAGGTCATGCGAGCGTTTCTATCTTCTGAAGTCCTCCCATATAGGGCTGCAGGACGGGTGGGATAGCGACCGAACCGTCAGGTTGCTGATAATTTTCGAGAATGGCGACCAGCGTGCGCCCGACAGCCAACCCGGAGCCGTTCAATGTATGAACAAACTCCGGCTTCGTATCTTTTTTGCCGGCCTTAGGGCGCCAACGAATGCTCGCGCGGCGCGCCTGAAATGCCTCAAAATTGCTGCAGGACGAGATCTCGCGAAAGGTCTGCTGCGAAGGGAGCCAGACCTCAATGTCGTATGTTTTCGCGGCAGAGAAGCCCATGTCGCCGGTGCAGAGCGTGACGACTCGATAGTGTAGGCCAAGCCCCTGTAGAATGGCCTCCGCATGAGACGTCAATCGCTCCAGTTCTTCATACGATTGCTCAGGTTTTGCAAAAGCGACGAGTTCCACCTTGTTGAATTGATGGAGGCGAATCAGTCCTCGCGTGTCCTTGCCGTAGGAACCGGCCTCACGTCGAAAGCAAGGCGTATAGGCAGTGTAGCGAATCGGCAGCGCGTCTTCGGACAGTATCTCTTCTCGGTGCAAATTCGTCACCGGGACTTCTGCGGTGGGGATTAAGAACAGCTCTTCGTCGCGCATTTGAAACAGGTCGTCCTCGAACTTCGGTAACTGTCCTGTTCCGGTCATCGCCGCGCGATTGACCAGCAACGGAGGCAGCACCTCTCGATACCCGTGCTGGCTGGTATGGGTGTCCAACATATAATTGATGAGCGCCCGCTCGAGGCGCGCTCCCAGCCCGGTCAGCACCGCAAAGCGGGCTTTCGCCATGCGCACGGCCCGATCAAAGTCCAAAATTCCAAGCGCTTCTCCGAGATCCCAGTGCGACTGGGCCGGAGCGGAGAGGGCGGGCGGCGAGCCCCATCGACGCACCTCAACATTGTGGTCGGCATCCTGCCCGGTCGGTACCGACTCGTGAGGAAGGTTGGGGATGCGGAGAGCGATATGAGCCAATTGTTCTTCTATAAGCCGAAGCTGATCTTCCTGTCCTTTGATGGTGTCGCCCAGCGCTTTCATTGCTGCCATGGCCGCGTCGGCAGATTGCTTCTCACGTTTCAGGCGAGCGACCTCGTCCGAACCTTTTTTGAGCTGATGCCGAAGTTCTTCCACCTGGATCATTCGGGTGCGGCGATCCTCGGTCAATTTCCGAAGATCCTCCCATGCGACATCTTTACCGCGTGGCCCGAGCCGCTCGCGAAGTCCGTCTAAATTGTCTCGCAAGACACGAAGGTCGTACATACCCATTCCCCAGTGAAGCGGCGAGAAATCTAACACCGCATGTTCCCGTAGTCAATGAATGGGGGAACGTGATGTGCGGCACCGTCACGATGGCGCGCGATTGACAACAGTGGGCGCGCGCGGCACCATGACGAGATGAAACTCATCTCAAATCCACCCAATCGATTTGAATTGATACAACGCGAAAGGCTTGAGCCTGCCGCACGGGCACGGGTGCAGCTCTTCGAAGACAATACACAGCAGATTCTTAGCCGGAACGACAGCCCCGACCTGCCGTTTCGATGGAGCGTGAATCCCTACCGCGGTTGTTTTCACGCCTGCGCCTACTGCTATGCCCGCCCGTCGCATGAGTATTGGGGCTTCGGAGCGGGAACCGATTTTGAATCGAAGATCGTCCTCAAACGTCGCGCGGCAATTTTGCTACAGCAGGCGTTCGAGAAGCCATCCTGGAAAGGCGAGCTGGTCGTATTCTCGGGCAATACTGATTGTTATCAACCCCTCGAGGCTACACTTGGCTTGACCAGGGCTTGTCTTGAAGTCTGCGCGGAATATCGGAATCCCGTGGGTATCATCACAAAAGGTGTTATTCCCGCACGCGATCTGGATCTCTTTACACAATTGCGCGAGCAGGCGTGGATTCGCGTCTACTTCAGTATCGCCTTTGCCGATGATGAAACCGCGCGACTGGTAGAACCGCAGGCTCCCGGCATCAGTGCGCGCTTTGAGGCGATGCGTGTGCTTTCCGACGCGGGCATTCCGACCGGAATCTCTGTGGCGCCGATCATTCCCGGGTTGAACGAAGAAGCCATTCCTGAAATATTGTCTCGTGCGAGGCAGGCGGGAGCGACCTCGGCAACCTGGAGTCTGTTGCGGTTACCGGGACATGTCGAGCAGGTCTTTATTGAGCGTATGCGCGAAGCCTTTCCTGATCGGGTTTCGAAAATTATGCATCGCATTCGGGAGGTTCGCGGGGGCGCCTTGAGCGACGCGGAATTTTTCAGCCGGCATCATGGCATGGGGACCTATTGGCGCTGTGTCGAGCAGTTATTTGAGCTGGGACGCAGGCGTGCCGGTTTCGAGCCGGATGAGTTGCCCGTTCCGCAGACGTTTCGGCCCCCGGCGGCGCAGCAATTGTTGTTTGATGAGGAGGAGTCGTTGTGAAGCATAACCCCGGATTTTTGAAAGTCGTGGAAGACGCGCGCGCTCGCGTCCGCGAATGTACCGTTGCTGATGTAAAAGCCCGGTTGGATCGCGGCGAACGGTTCCACTTTGTCGACGTGCGGGAGGACGAGGAGTTTTCCCAGGATCATGCCGCAGGGGCCATTCACATCGGCAAAGGGGTGATCGAGCGGGATATTGAAACGGCGATTCCCAATAGGCAGGAGCCGATTGTGTTGTATTGCGGCGGCGGGTATCGGTCGGTCTTGGCCGCCGACAGCCTCCATCAGATGGGGTATACAAATGTCATCTCGATGGATGGTGGCATCAAGGCCTGGCGCGCCGCCGGCTATCCCATTGAGAACGGTCGGCCCTCTTAACGCATGCCCTTTTCACGACGCGAATTGTTCAACAATGCCGGCTTTGGTCTGCTCCTGCTGCCGGCGCTGCTCCGCTCGCCACAGACTATTTTACGTCATCTGCTTTTTGATCCCGAGGGGCCGCTGGTTTCGCCGAAGCCTATTCCAATTAATCCATTGATGCGGGAGGGCCGCTCTCTCGTCGCGATCGTCTACGGGACAGAGCCCGGCCGCATGCTCAGGCGTGCCCTGGAGCTGCTCGGCGGGATTGACCGGCTGGGCCTGCGCGGGCACCGTGTCTTACTGAAGCCCAATGTCTTGAACGATCAACCGCCGCCTTCCACGACCAATCCTCTGGTCGTGAAGGCCATGGCCGAGATGGTCCGGGCAAATGGCGCGGCAGAGGTGATCGTGGCCGACGGGTCGGGAATCATCCGCCTTCCCACATCGGCCAATTTGACCAGCACCGGCATGCGGGCGGCGGCGGAATCAGCCGGGGCACGGGTGCTGGCGCTGGAAGACGAACCCTGGGTGCGGCTTGAACCGCCCGATGCCAAGGCCATCGGCCAGTTCTATTTCTCGCGGCCGGTCTATGAAGCCGATGTGGTGATCAACATGCCGGTGATCAAGACCCATCGCTTTGCCGAGTTTTCCTGCAGCTTGAAAAATTTCGTCGGAGCGGTCCACCCGCGTTATCGTCCATCCGTCACATTTTGGAGCGGGGATTGGCACGAGCGTATTGCGGAAATCAACCTCGCGGTTCACCCCCTGCTGACGGTAGCCGACGGGACCACCACGATGATCGAGGGTGGTCCCACATCAGGTACCCCTTCGAAGACTGATCTGCTCATCTGCAGTGGAGACCGGGTTGCGGTGGATCTGACAGCCATCGCGCTCCTACGGTCCTTCGGCAAGTCGAAACTGCAGGGCAAGCGGATCAGCGATCAACGGCAGATCGTGCGCGCGGCGGCGCTTGGATTGGGAGTTGGCACGGGGCGCAGGATTGAACTTGTCAGTGAGGCGGTCGATCCGGCTCCACCAGCGTTTCTGCAGCTGGTGGAGCATATTCGGCAGGAATTGCTGAATTCGTGACCGTTATTTGTTCGTGCGGTCGAATTCCTTGATGACTTGCTCGGTCAAATCGATCGTGTCTTTGTTGAAAATCACGATTTTCACCGTTTGCTCGCTACCCTTATCCAACACCAGTTGATACCCGCCCTTGTCGGCGACGGCCTGCGTGGCCACGGCAATCTTCTTCATATACTCGTCGACGAGTTCCTTTTGCTTGCCTTGCAGTTCTTGGTTAAACTCCTGCGCGCGCTTCTGATAATCCTGGATCTTGCCGCGGAACGAGGTTTCCTTGTCTTTCTTTTCGGCATCGGTCAATTTGGAGCCAGGCTCTTTGAGCTGTTTTTCCGTATTGCGCAACTCTTCCTCGTCCCGAGACAAGAGTTTCTGACGCGTGGCCACATATTCTCTCAGCCCATCCAGTGCTCGCTTGCCGGCCTTACTCTTTTCCAGAACAACCTGAGGATCGATGACCCCCATCTTGAATTCCGCCGCCGGACTCATTGAGAACAAGCCGAGGGTCGCTGCGACGAGCGCCCCAACCATGACCGCGCGCCGGCCTGCTCCGTGCCACTTCACACCCATCTCGAGACTCCTTTCGCGGGAAAAATGTCGTACTACAAACTTTGGGAGAATAGCCGTACGCCGGGGAGGAGTCAAGAAGGCAGAGGCAGCCTGGGTCTGTGGTTTGACAGGTCTAAGCCGGACGGCTATAAGCCAGAGAGTCTGCTCCCTTATGCCACCCTTCGGTGCAGTCTTCACCACCGAGTGAGAAAGGAGTGCTGCATGCTCACGGGTCACGAGCGAGCCCACCGATTGTTCGTGAAGGCGATTCAACACGAACGTATCAACTGTGAGCGCGATGGTTGTCCGGGACCGGTTGAAGCGATCGACCAGTCCCGGACGCGGGATCGAGTCAAGACGTTTGATGTGCACTGTGAGTCCTGCGGCTGGCGGAGCACCGTGACGGGAGAGGAAGCGCTCACGCCGCCCTGGGACAACGCTGCGCTGGAGTTGATGGCTGATGAACACTTGCTGCACCAACAACCGGTCTGTCCGTTCGATGAGACACCGGTGGTGTTCATCTCGATGCCGAATCCTCGCCGCAAGGCCAAATATCGCGTGGCTTGTTTCTATTGCGGGCGACAAACGGATATGGATTGGCCCCCGCCGGAGAGCAAGCGCTAGCGAGTCAGAGGGCCTCCATGGCAAGGAGGCCCGGGCGCGAGCCTGGATTGTTCATCAATGCCTTCGCGAGGCCTTTGAAACGGAAGCCCGTCGAGGCTGCTCGCTCGTGGGGACGCCGCAGGCTTACATACATGCCGTCTGTCGAGGAGGCTGGACGAGAACAACCTCGACGGGTGAGAGAATCGGACGCCGGAGCAAGTGTTTGTGGGTCATTCGGGTTAGACGAAGTAACGTGCGGTGTCAAAGTGATGTTCGGCGTTATCGACGAGCTGCTGAATCGTATGGAGGTACTGCCCGCGCTCATCCTGCTGCGTCAGGTCCAATTCAGGTCCGTCTTCAACCGGCGCGCCGTCCTCATTCGTGATCACCTGCACCAGCGGGCGTTCGGCATTGGCTTTGTCCTGCGCCGGTTTGATCACGACGGCCAGCGGGCCTGAGTCAAGTCGTACCAGGCTGCCGATGGGGATAATGCCTACGCAGTTCACGAAGAGCTTCAGCAGCACCGGATCAAAGGACTGGCCGCTCTTCCCGAACATGAACTTGAGCACGTTTGCCGGTGACATCGGTTCGCGGCGATACACGCGGGACGAGGTCATGGCGTCGTAACAATCTGCAATGGTGATGATGCGGCTCGCCACCGTCTGCGACCAAGGTACCTTGAGTTTGGGGTAGCCGGAAAAATCGAAGTTCATATGGTGTTCAAAGGAGGCGGCGGCCATGCGAGCCGGTACGTTATTGATGCCGCGTGCTTTGACGAGCGTGAAGACCCCTTCGATGGGGTGCGAGCGCATGATGGCCCACTCGTCCTGGGTGAACTCACCGGGCTTATTGAGCACATCCAGGGAGATGGCGCATTTCCCCACGTCATGAAACAGGGCCGACAAGCCCAGATCCGCCAGGTCGACTTTCGGGTAGCCGGCCCGATTTCCGAGGGCCATCGCCAGCAACGACACGTTCACGGAATGGTTGTGCGTGTACTGGTCGTGGCAACGCAGATTCGTCAGGCCCAGTAGCGTGGACTCGTCCTGCATCAGCAGTTCGACGATGTTTTGAATCGCCCGTTTGGCCTGTTTGAAACTGACGGTGCCGCCGGCACGCGTGTTTTTGGTCAAATCACCGAGCGCCGACGCTGCCTTGGCATACCGGCCTTTGGCGAGTGCTCTCCGCTTCTCTTTGGAGTCCTCCGGGGATGACGTGGAGCCTCCTGGGCGTGTTCCTATTCCTCCAGCGGTTCCTTCGCCTTCGGCCAGATGTTGCAACTGAAGTGTTTTGGGTTCCTCCAGTTCAATGCCTTTGACGCCGGCGTTTTGCAGGGCTTCCTGCAAATCGGCGAGGGCATGTTTCTCCGGATCCAGGCTGACGAACAGGTAGGCGAATTCGCGATAGTCCTTCGATTCCGCCGTCGACGCGAACGAGACTCCGCCGATGTGCCAGGTGTTCAACGCCTCGATGATGCTCGCAAAGACCGCCATCTGTTGCGAACTCATCTTCAGATGACTGTCCCCGAGAAACAGAAAGTCATTCTGTAGCCGGAGCACCACGGGGTGATCCGCCGCCAGGGTCCTCACGAGGGTCAGCATCGAGTCCACGGGTTTGTCGAGGGCCGCATTCGTGCGGCCGTGGATGCGTGAGGTCTTGATGAGGACGTTGAGCTGGGTCACCAGCTGAATGCCCAGCATTGCGAGTTGCTGGTCGAGGATGTCTCCCGCTTCGGACCCCTTGGCGATTTTGTTTGCCAGGGATCGCTCATGGGTCAGGATCGGATGCGCGTTGTCTGCTGCTGAGGCCGGGTGGCTGGAAGATGGAACGTCGCTCACGGGTGGCATCCTCGCAATCAGGAGTTCGCTGCGGATGGGACTTGTCGTCGATGGACCCGGTTGGCTGCTGAGAGTGCGACACTGCAGGCCTGTTTGACGGCGGTGCCGCCTTTCTTCTGCCCGAGTTCGAGCGCGGCCAGTGCGGCCGAGGTTGCGAGTTTCCCGAGTGTATCCGCCGCGAGTAAGGCCAATTCTTCTTTCTTTTTGCGGTTCGTCCAGGACCACTCAGTCAGCAACCCTTGCCAGTAGGGGACGGCTTCGTCACCGGCCGTATGCTTGATCGCCAGGTAGATGGCGCGTTTTTCAGCCGGGGACCGATCATAGAACTCATCGGCCGCCACGAATGGAGCCCAGGCGGAAAAGGGCACCGTGTACTGTCCGCTGGTCAGCACTTTCATGGCGGTCAGGCGGACGGTTTCGTCACCGTCACTCAACAGCGCAACCAGTTTGCTCCCGCTTCCGGATGGGCGTAGGGTCGCTAGGAGGCGCAGCGCTTCGCGCCGTACGGTCGCTTCAGGGTGTCGCAAGGTTTTCTCGACATGGTCGCCAAAGCGGGGATCGTTCCATCGGGAGAGAATTGTGAGCAGGTTGCGCACGTAGGTCGGCCGCTTGTCCGTCAGGCCGCGGAGAATCGGTTCGGCATGGTCGCGGGCGTTTGTCTGCAAGGCCTCCATGATCACCGCTTGATGCGACGGACCATCCAGCGTGGCCAAGACAGAGCAGAGTCCGGGCACAGCCTCTTGCTTCATCATCAGGAGCAGCGTGATCAACCCTTGGGTGTTGGCCTGCGGCGTGCGGTTCAAGTGTACCCCGATGGCTTTCAACCGTTCTGGGCGGTGAAGCCCATCGAACAGCCCGGCGACCTGTTGCTTGTGGCTGTCCGCGAGATCGGGACGGACCGTTTCCGCCTCCTGCAGCATGGTCAGCACGGTTTCGAGCTGGGTCCATTCCCCGCCACGTATCAAGACATCGAGGACATTGTCCCAGACGTCGAACAGTTTGGTCAGCAAGGCTGGCGAAGGTTCGGAGGCCAGGACTGCGGTTAGGATATCGAGGATATAGGTGGTGGGATCGCGTGCGGTTTCGCGTTGGATCTCTTGTGCCAGGGTCTCTTGTTCCTGGTCGGAGACGTCATACCCGACCATGCTGGATTGAAACCGTCTGTTGCGGTTGGGGCCAGGTCCGTCGGAGGCCGCGCCGGTCGGGGCACTTCCGTTCTCCTCACCGGACCCGCTCGTGCTGTCTTTGTCGGCGGTTTTCTTGGCGCGTTCACGGTCGAGCAATTCGCGCAGTGAGCTGACCGACAGGTTCATGTAGCCCTGGGTCTGCAGTTCGAGCTCGTCCTGTCCGAACCCGGACGACCGCACCAGTTCTTCGGCGGTGACGACGGTGATGGTCTCGAGGTTCTTGGCCCATAACCGCGTCACGATGTCATCGTCATCATCAGGTTCGATCACCGGATGTTCCGGTCCGGTCTCGTTCGCCGGTACCCCCCAGAGGGCGTCGAGAAAAAAGGCGAGATCCTCTTGCGTGAGCCCTTGATAGAAGCTCAATTCTCGGATGCCGTCCGAATACATCTTGAAGGCGAAGCTGTCTCCGGTCGCGTCGCGCTCCGGTTCGTAGACGATCTCGTCTTTGAGATACAACTGGTTGCGTTGGACGAGGAGCGCCAGATGGGGATGTTGCGTGAGATGTTTCGTCAGATCGTCATAGAACTGTTGGAAAAATCGCTGCGCCACCGGATTCTTGGTGCCGTACGTGCGGGCCGATTTGGCCGCCTTGTCGAGCAGCTTCAACAATTGTTTGACTGCGGCGACCTCAGGGTCGACGTGGGCTCGAGCAAACGGGGTGGCTGCTGTGCCTTCCGGAAGCGGGGCTGTAGGTTCCATATGAGTCAGTCGTACCGCGAGGCCCTGTCTTCGTCAAGAAAATAGCCGGTCTGCGCATGGGTTTTGGCGTACGAATCTCACCTCGATGCAGCCAGGTGACTGGTGAGGACTCGGGATTGCGTCGCTTCGGCACGAACAGTAGAATCGCTCTATGGCTCACGACACGCGACTTCCGCTCATTGTGTGTTTCGGTGACAGCCTCACGGCTGGATACCAAGCTCCCAGCCCGTCGCATCCCTCCGGAGAGGACGCGCCCTATGGGCCGGTGCTGCAAGAGCGTCTGGGGCAGCGTGGCCGGGTTGCGGTCAGCGCAGTGTGTGGAGAAGTGACGGGTGAAATGGTGTTGCGGTTTCGCTCGTCGGTCCTTGATCGCCATCCGCAGGTGGTGATCATCCTCGGGGGGACGAATGATCTGGGATGGAATGCCGACCCAGCGGAGATCATGCGCAACTTGCTCAAGATGTATGAATTGGCAAGGGCCAATTCAGTCGTGCCGGTGCCGGTGACAGTACCGTCGATTCGCGTTGAGCTGGGCGGAGACAACCCTGAAGCCGCGTCTTGGCTTGCACAACATCTTCAACGTCGTCAACGATTGAATGCCATGATCGCGGAGTATGCCGATGCAAAAGGCCTGCGCTATCTTGATCTCTTTACGGCAACAGCCGAACCGGACTCGCTCATGCTTGCGCGGCCTTACTCAAACGACGGGCTTCACCTCACGACGTCCGGATACCGGCTCTTCGGGCAGTTGGCCTACGAGCGGCTGTTCGGCGACGAATCAGGGTTGCTCGGCCTGCCTCCCTCAGGTGCGGCGCATTCATGATTGGCGAGGTGACGGACCGGAATTTCGCACGTGAAGTGGAGCAGGCTTCCATGCCGGTGCTGGTCGAGTTCTGGCAGCCTGGGTGCGGGCATTGTCTCGCCCTGTTGAGGCAGTTGGAGCAGTTGCACGAGGAATTGGGGGCAGCGGTGAAGATCGTCACGATGAACGTCCAGGAGAACTTCCAGATCCCGGCCGAGCTTGAAATCAGTTCCCTGCCCGCGCTTGCCTTGTTTGAGGGCGGATCGTTCGCCAGGTTCATCGGGGGAATCGGGAAGAAGGACGAGATTCGACGACAGCTGTCTCTCGGCTAAGCCGCAGGCGGCCTGCCGATGCTCACAAGATGCGCCAACTCCGACCGTCGCGTTGAATCATCCGGTCCGCTTCAACCGGGCCCCAGGTTCCGGCCGGATATTCCGGCAGCCAGCGAAGTTTCTGTTGAGCCCACCCGTCGAGAATGTTCGTGACCCAATCCCAAGAGGCTTCCACCGCGTCGCGCCGCATGAAACGTGAGGCGTCGCCGGCCATCACATCCAGCAGCAGCCGTTCATAGGCTTCCGGGGAGGGGCAGCCAAACACGTCGCTATATTGGAAATCCATCTCCACGGGATGGGTTTGCGCGCGGGTGCCGGGAACTCGCGAGACAATTCTGAGCGATAGCCCTTCGTCCGGCTGAATACGCAAGGTCAGGACATTGGCCGGTTGCGGTTGTGCGGGGTTGGCGTTGAACAGAATCTGCGGAATATCCTTGAACTGCACGGCCACTTCACTGGCACGTTTGGGGAGGGCCTTGCCGGTGCGCAGATAAAACGGGACCCCGGCCCACCGCCAGTTTTCGACGAATGCTTTGACTGCAACGTAGGTTTCCGTGATGGAGTTGGGATTCACCCCCTTCTCCCGACGGTAGCCCGGAACGGGTTGCTCATGAGCGGTGCCCTCCGCATACTGCGCCCGCACCGTATACTGCTCGACATCCTTGCCGACGATGGGCCGAAGGCAGCGCAGGACCTCCATCTTGGCATTGCGCACCACGTCCGGATCGAGCGAGTAGGGTGGTTCCATGGCCACCAGGCAAAGCAGTTGCAGCAGATGATTTTGAATCATGTCCCGCAACGCACCCGCCTCTTCGTAATAGGTAGCTCTGGTGCCCACACCTTCCGACTCGCTGACCGTGATCTGCACATGGTCGATATATTTGTGGTTCCAGATCGGTTCAAAAATGCTGTTGGCGAAGCGGACGACCATCAGGTTCTGAACGGTTTCCTTGCCGAGGTAGTGGTCGATCCTGAAGATCTGGGACTCAGCGAACACCTTGCCGGTCACTTCGTTGATCTCCCGTGCGGAGGCGAGATCGCGGCCCACCGGCTTTTCAACGATGATGCGCGAATAGGGTGACGCCGTGGCGGCCGATGTCGCCAGTCCCGAGTGCGCCAATCCCTCGCAGACGGAGGCAAAGGAACTGGGAGGGATACTGAGGTAAAAAATCCGGTTTCCGGGAAGGTGCAGATTCCGTTCGATTTCTTCGGCCTTGGCGCGGAGCGCCTGATAGGTTCGGGCATCTTCGTTTTCCCCCTGGAGGTAAAACAGGTGGGATTGGAAAACGTCCCAGGTTTCTTGTACCAGTGCTTGGCGTGAATATGTGACGACTCCGTCCCGTACCAGGTTGCGGAACTCCTCATCCGTCATCGGTTTGCGGCCCAGGCCGATCACGGCATACTTGTCCGGTAATAGACCATCCAGCAGTAAGTTATAGACCGCGGGAATCAGGCGCCGGCGAGCCAAATCTCCGGAGCCGCCGAAAATAACCAGGGTGCACGGCTCCACGGGAGGCGCGGATTCCGGCACCGGTTTGCACTCGATGGGTGTCGTAGGGGAAGGCATGGTCTCGAAAGTCCTTGGGTGAAGGTCAGCGACGGACACTATGTCCGCCGAAGGCGTTGCGCAAGGCCGCCAACATTTTCTCCGCGAACGATTCTTGCTGCCGCGATCGGAAACGGGTGAACAGCGCCGCCGTGAGAGTCGGCACGGGCACATCCTTATCGATGGCGTCTTGTATCATCCAGCGGCCTTCGCCGGAATCCTGCACATAGCCTTTCAATTTTTCGAGCTTGGGATCCTGTTTCAAGGCGCCCACCGCCAGTTCCAGGAGCCAGGACCGGACCACGCTGCCATGCATCCACACATCGGCGACTTTGCCCAGATCCAGACGATAGTCGCTTTTCGCCATGAGTTCGAACCCCTCGGCATACCCTTGCATCATGCTGTACTCGATCCCATTGTGGACCATCTTGACGTAGTGGCCGGCACCGTGTGTGCCCATGTGGGCCCACCCATTTTCCGGCGCCAAGGTTTGAAAGATCGGGGTCAGGCGCTGAACCGGTTCGTTGTCGCCGCCGATCATGAGACAATACCCGACGGTCAGACCCCAGATGCCTCCGCTGGTGCCGACGTCGACATAGTGGATGCCTCGTTTCTGTAATTCGGCGGCGCGGCGCGTATCGTCATGGAAGCGCGTATTGCCTCCGTCGATGATCGTGTCGCCCGGTTGCAGCAGGGCGGCGACGGTCTGAATGGTGTCTTCCGTCGGCGTTCCCGAGGGAACCATGACCCAGACTGCGCGAGGGGCGGTCAGGTGTGCGACGAGGTCGCTCAGGGACGTCGCGCCGATACTCCCGGTCCGCTCCGCCTGTGTGACGACCTCGGGTGAACGATCGTAGGCCACGATGCGGTGACCACCCTGGCGCAGGCGCGTCACCATATTCATCCCCATCTTCCCCAGTCCGATAAATCCGAGTTCCATAGGTCATCCTCTCTGGTCAGTACCGGTGTGTGATGACTGGTTGTCCGTTGGCCTCGCGCGGCGTGTGGCGGTGCCGGTTCGGCGGGTGGCCGATGGTATCACGGTTCGGCACGAACGCAAACACCGGTTCGCTCTGAGGCGAGACAGTGAGGCCTGGTCAGTCCACGCGGGGCGGAAGGGGAATCTCGCGAAAGAGGGTGTCCGCGAATCGGCGTCCGGCGGTCAGCCGGTCGTGGAGGGTCGCCGCGCTCAAAAACTGGCTGGCCAACTCTCCGAGCGCCGGGTCGCGGGAGGCCAGGAATCGCAAGGTATCGACCGGCGCCGTGAACCACAGGCCTCGGATGCGAAAGAACGCCGACACGCACTCTTCGAAGAACAGTTGCAGGAGATATTGCGCCGTGTTGGGTCGGTCGCGCAGGTCCTCGACCTTGCCCAGCCAATGTAAACATTCCGCCTTGAGGCGGATGCGTTCATGGATCCCGGCAGCCGGTGGTCCCTGGCGAAACCGTTGCGCAGCTTTGGCGATGAGTTGGGCGGCGATATCTTCGTGATCGTAGAGAATCCGGCCCTTCCGGAGTAACGGCGCCAGACGGGGGGAATAGGCGAGATCCTCGCCCACCGTCTGGTGCTCACCATATCGAATATCGACCAGGCGGTCTCCCACCCGGATCATTTCCTGCCCGTCGGCCGGTCCCTTGACCAGGACAATCAGATCGATATCGCTGTGTGCCGTGACGGTGCGACGTGCGCCTGAACCCACGAGAATGATACCGACCAAGTCCCCGCCGCGTTTGGCGCGAATATATTTGACGGCCCCTGCCAGCGCGTCGTCATAGCCGGGTGGAGGCACGGCTGGAGGCATTTCGGGTGGTTCGGGAATCTCGAGTAACTCCGCCTTCAACTCTTCGGACGAGGGAAGCGTGCGTGTCGACTGGGAGGACGAATCAGCGATCTGCGAGTCCATATCTCACCTTCGACGTGGTCAGGAGGCCTGTACCCGTCGTATCTGTTGATCCAAGGTGCCGAGCCAGGCATCGAACGGCTGGTCGGCATCCACGATAATCTCAAGTTTTCCATTAGGAAGTTTGCGGACGATGCCGGGGCTTTCCGGCGAGAGAGGAATCTCTACCCACTCACGATTGATGCCCAGGGCATCGGTCAGGTCGAGAATGCGACTGATTTGTTGAAACGAGACGGCGTGGAGTGACACCCATTCCCCTTTGCTGCGATCCGCGTGCGTGCATTTTATGAGCGGGGAGGCGGTCTGTCAATGTGACGGCGAGGTGTTCATGCAAGGATGCGGGCGATGGCGTCGGCGGCCTGGTCAATGGCATCGGTCGACACATCCAGGTGCGTGACGGCGCGACAGGTCTTCGCATTGACGGCATTCAGCAGCACGCCTTCCTGTCTAAGGGCCGTGACGAAGGCCGGTGCCGTGAGTCGTGGGTGGTGCACGTCGAAGAACAGAATGTTCGTTTCCACTGCGGCAGGGTTGATGGCGACCGAAGCAATCTGGTGCAGTCTGGCCGCCAATCGTGTGGCATGTGCGTGATCGTTCGCCAGCCGAGGGATGTGGTGCTCCATTGCGTAGAGTCCTGCAGCCGCCAGAATGCCTGACTGGCGCATGGCGCCTCCATACATGCGGCGGAAGCGCCGGAGCCGTTCCAGGATGGTCGGATCGTCGGTCGCAATCAATGATCCGGCCGGCGCACCCAGGCCTTTGGAGAGGCAGAAAGTCACGGTCTCAAAATAATGCGCATAGGCGGCGGCGGAGACTCCGGATGCCACGACCGCATTGAACAGTCTGGCCCCATCCAGGTGCATGGGCACGCGGTGGGCGTTCGCGACTGCGCGAATGGCTTGGATCGTCGCCAGCGGGTAGATGGTTCCGCCTCCGGCATTGTGCGTGTTTTCAATGCAGATCAGTGCGGTCTGAATGCTGTAGGGATCGATGGGACGAATGGCGGCTTCGACCTGCTCCGCAGTCATGAGGCCTTGCCTGCCGCCGACCCAATGAAGTTGGACACCAGCCAGCGCGGCCGCCGCACCCTGTTCGTAGCGGATGATGTGACACTGACCCTCAACAATCACTTCACGTCCAGGCTCAGCATGCGCCCGGAGGCAGAGTTGATTGCCGAGTGTGCCGGACGGCACGAACAGCGCGGCTCGCTTGCCGACGAGCGCCGCGCCGACCTCCTGTAACCGGTTCACCGTTGGGTCTTCCCCGTATATGTCATCACCGACCTCGGCGTGGGCCATCGCCTCGCGCATAGCGGGAGTCGGTTTGGTGACCGTATCGCTGCGAAGATCGATCATGAGCGAGGACGTATCTCCAGGGGGAGTGACACTGCGTCACTGCGGAACGTGGGCGGCATTCTAGCAAATTTTCTTCGTGCGTGGGATCGCCGGCCTGCTACACTGGCGCCCACTCGGAGCCCCATGGAGACATTGCGTCGTTCAGTGAGCCGATTTGTTCAGGCAGAGCCGCAGGAGTTGCGGCCCTTGGCCTGGTCGTTCGGCTATTTTTTCTGCCTCCTCTGCGGGTACTACATTCTTCGTCCGGTGCGCGACGAGATGGCGATCCAAGGAGGCGTGCAGAATCTACCCTGGATGATGACGGCCACGTTTCTCACCTTGCTGGCGGTCACCCCTCTATTCGGCTGGTTGTCCGCACGGTACTCGCGTTATCGGTTGTTGCTCGCGGTGTACCTCTTCTTCATCACGAACCTGCTGGTGCTGTACCTATTGATGACGAATCGCCAGTCCATGGAATGGGTCGCCCGCGGATTCTTTGTCTGGCTGTCGGTATTCAATTTGTTCGTGGTGTCGGTGTTTTGGAGTTTCATGGCCGATCTGTTTACGCCGGCCCAGGGGGCCCGACTCTTCGGAGTCATTGCGGCGGGCGGCAGTACGGGGGCCCTGTTCGGTCCCCTCATCACCACCGGTCTCACCTATGTCTTTCCTGTGCCGATCCTCATGCTGGTCTCGGCGCTGTTTCTGGCGGCCTGCATCTGGTGCATCTACCGACTGGAGGTCTGGAGCCGGAGCCGGTCCGTCTTCCATCGCGAGAATAGCGGTGAGCCACTGGGGGGCGGGCTTCTGGCCGGTGTTCGCCTGGTCTGGTCGTCGCCGTATCTCCTCGGCATTTGTGGGTATCTCACCTGTCTCACGATGACGGCCACGTTCCTGTACTTCGAGCAGATGCGGCTGGTGGCCGAGCATTTCACTCAGCCTGAAGTCAGGACGCGGTTCTTTTCCATGCTCGATTTCGCCACCAATCTCCTAACGTGGCTGACGCAACTCTTCATCACGACCCGGGTGGTGTCCCGATTTGGATTGGTCGTGGCCTTACTCTTTCTGCCGGCCGTCAGTCTCGTCGGGTTTTTGGGAATCGCCCTCTGGCCCGGCTTGGCGGTGTATGTCGTTTTTTCGGTGCTTCGTCGGGTGGGGGAATATGCGCTGTCGAAACCGGCGCGAGAGGTCCTGTTCACGGTCGTCAGTCGCGAGGAAAAGTATAAAGCGAAGAACTTCATCGATACGGCCATTTCGCGCGCCGGGGATGCGTCGACCGGGTGGCTGGTCTCCGGCATCAAGGCGCTGGGCGTGACGACCGCCCAGATTGCCTGGGCCCTGGTTCCCCTCATGCTGCTATGGGCCTGGCTGGGCCGATGGTTAGCTTCCCAACAACGCGAGCAGGCCGATGGTCCCGTCTTTGACTCACAAAAAAATCGCATGGTATAGTCCGGCGCGAATACGACCTGTTGCCGCGATTCTGGTGATCGACCGATTCTCTGGGCATTGCGGGCGCACACCGGGTCACCACCTTACCCACTCACGACGTTGGGGTCACAATGGTTGAAGTTCCAGTTAAACTATACCTCGATAAGGTATTGAAGACGGCCAGGGAAGCGGTTCGTCCCACTGCCTTACTCACGGGGCCTGTGCGCGACAAAGCCTTGCGGGCCATGGCGGCGGCGATTGCGGAGAGTGAGGAGGCGATCCTTGCTGCCAACGAGACGGATGTAGACGCGGTCGGCAAGTCCATGACGGGGTATGAAAACCGGGAACGGGTGCGCGATGCCGTGGCGCGAATTCGTATGACGGCAGACGACGTGAAGGCCTTGGTGGATCGCCTGCACCGCATCGCGGATTTGCCGGACCCGCTGGGAGACGTATTGGGCCGGCATGACGAGCCGAATGGGTTACAGGTCGGGCGAGTGCGCGTGCCGATCGGAGTGATCGGCATCGTCTCGGAGCTGTCGCCGCTGGAAACGATCGATGCGCTGGCACTTTGCCTGAAGTCCGGCAACGTCTGTGTGTTTCGCGGGTCGCCGGATTGGACGCACACGCAGCAAATCATTGCCGCCGGCCTGACCACGGCGATGGCGGAGGCAGGAATTCCACGAGGGGCCTGCACCATCATTGATCGACCTGAGAAGGAAGCGGCGCTGGAACTGATCAAGTCCGGGAAAGCCTTGGATGCGATCATTCCACGCGGCGGCGCCGGATTGCGCAAGGTGGTGCAAGAGCAGGCCAAGATGCCGATTCTCTGTCACGACGGCGGGATCACGCACGTGTACATCGACGATGACGTCGAAATCCCGCTCGCGCAAAATATCGTCGTCAACTCCAAGGTGCAGAATCCGTCGGCCCCCAACTCGCTGGATACGCTGCTGGTCCATCAGGGAATTGCGCGCCCGCTCCTGTCGGCCCTGATTCTACGATTGCTGGATGAGTTCAAGATCGACATCTACGGTTGTCCGAAAACCGTATCCTTGATGGGACAGATGTTGATGACCGGGCACAAAGCGGTCAAGCCGGCCCAGGAGAGTGATTGGCGCAGGCAGTTTCAGGGACCGAGCATGGCCATCAAGATGGTGCCCGGTTTCGACGATGCCCTCGCGCATATCGCACAACATGGTCCCAGCCACACCTGTGTCATTGTCACCAAGTCGTACGAGTCCGCGATGCGCTTCACCCGTGAGGTTGATGCCGGGGCGGTACTGGTCAATGCATCCTCGCGCCTGAACGCCGGCGACAGCCTGGGATTCGGTGCGGATATCGGTTTGAGTTCCACCCGTCATCACGCGCGTGGACCGATCGGCCTCAACCAGCTGACGTGCGAGAAGTATGTGGTGTTCGGCAGCGGGCAGCTCCGGCATCCGCATCCGGTGCCTCTGGCGTACGAAGATGCCATCATGCTGAAAAGGCCGTAGCGTACACCGCGCGTATCGGCCACCTCCGGAAAGAGGGTTTCGTGCCCGCTGATGGGAACGACGAGATTCGCACTCGCCTGCAACGGCATCTCGCCTGGTGGGGCCTTCGACACATCGAATCCGATGCCGCCTACTTCGCCTGGCAACGCGACGTCTTCACGCCGCAAGAACTCGATGCGCTCCACCGGTCCATCGACGCGAAACGGCAGGCAGCCCATGGATCCGCCGCGGACATTGCGTTTTATGATCTGACGGCGCGCCCCCGCTCCGTTCCCGCGCTCTACAGTCAACGGTACGAATATTACGTGGAGGTCGGATCGCGGATCGCCGTTCGGCTCGAGGATGCCGGAACGATTCTCGACGTCGGTTGCGGGATAGGCCTCCTGACGACCTTCTATGCCGCACAATGCCCCCATGCCACGTTCGTCGGTATCGATCGTTCATCTGCCTCCATCGCCCTCGCTCGACAGCGGACGCAGGACCTTGGTCTCACCAATCTCCGTTTCGAATGCGTCGATCTGGATCAGCACAGTCTCGCCGGTCGGTTTGACGTGATCGTGGCGACCCATGTCTTGCTCCAAACCGAACAGGATCCTGGGCTTCCCAGTTGCGACTGGAAGGGGTTCACGCGGGTGCCGGATGCACAGGCCCAACAGATGTTTGAGCAGCGGACGGGAGTGGGGCCACGCTTGGACCGGCTCCGCGGAGCGTTGACGCCGCACGGTCGTGTGATGGTATTTGAAAAAACGAGGCAACTCGCGCGGCGGATTCCCTTTCAGCGAGCGCTCGCGGCTCGCGGCCTGCAGTTGCTCGCGCCGCCTGAACTGGTCCGGTATCGCTCGATCGAGGAGGTGTCGGATGACGGTCCTCTGTATGTCACCGGACTGGCGCCATCATCGAATCCCCTACCGTGGGATGAGTCTCCTGAGCCTGACCGTGTCTCTCCACTCACGATAGAGCAGCTGCGTTCCGTTCACGTACCTCAGGATCAGCCCCTTTACGAAAATCATGGAGCGTCGGCGCAGCAGGACTGGCTGGATCTTCCCGCGAAACAGGTGCTTGATCAGGTCACCAGGACAGAGGCGGATGGACGACAGCTGCACGTCGAGTGGGGGCGGGCCGGTGAGTTCGTGTATCTCTATTGTGCGAACACCTTCGATCAACGCCAATTGGTCATTGTTGAACCTGGCCGTGTGGCAATGGTGAAAACGTACTACAAAGAAATTACCGGCGAGCAGTCAGCAAATGAACAGGGGACGTTGCGATGAACGATCCGAAAGCGGATTCAGGCGATCTTCTCCAAGAGCACTTAGAAGTGGTAGGTCTCGTGCCGGCCGCCGGATCCGCGAAGCGCCTGCAGCCGTTTCCTTGCAGCAAGGAAGTGTACCCGGTCGGCTTTATGCCGGATGAAAAGAGCGGAACCCTTCGTCCCAAAGTGGCGGCACAGTACTTACTGGAGAAATTCAAGGCGGCCGGAATCACCAAGGCCTTCCTCGTCATCAAAGACGGCAAGTGGGACATTCCCAACTATTTCCGGGAGGGCGACCTGGTTGGTCTTTCACTGGCCTATATTGTGATCGCCGGATCGCTGGGACCACCTGATACCCTCGATCGTGCCCATCCGTTCCTGGCTCAGAAGCGCGTGGCCTTTGGGTTTCCGGATATTCTTTTCGGGCCTGGCGATGCCTATGCCCGTTTGATCAAACGGCAGGAGGAGACCGGAGCCGATGTGGTGTTGGGTCTGCATGAGATCGAAGACCCGCGGGTCTGGGATATGGTGGATTGTGACGAGGCGGGGTTGGTTCGCGATATCGTGATGAAACCGGCTTCGACCCTGTTGACCCATGGCTGGTGCTGCGCGGTCTGGACTCCGGCGTTCACGGAATTCCTCCACTCGTTTCTCCGAGCCGATGAAACCAGGCGCAATCTCGATCGGCTCGCGAGTAAGGCCAACGACCCAGGTGGTGATCTGGCCGTCGGCGTCGTCCTCCTGGCTGCCTTGAGGGCCGGGCTCTCAATCCAAAGCCTAACGTTTCCCGGCGAACGTTATCTCGACATCGGCACGCCGGAGAATTTGCTCAAGGCCGTGCGACAGTTCCAGCAGCCCCAATGATCATCGCGCCGTCTACGGATAGGCCGCGAGAATCTGTTCGGCTGCCTGCAGGCGCTGCTTCGCGTCTTTGTCCGTAAATTGTTTACGGCAGTTCGCACAAAACGTGAGCCGCCCGGCGATCGATCGAATATCCCGCTTCTCGTTGTAAAAGAGGGGGCAATCGGCCGGCCCAACCCGACGTGGGTGCGGGGGAATTCCCGCGACGACCGCCGCCGCCAGGTGCGCCATCATCCGCTCGACCGTGTAGTCCCGCTCGTTGAGTTGTTCGAGCAGCTCAAAGGTCGAGGTTACGATCAGCGGGTCCCGCCGCCAATAATACAGGTAGCTGGTCCGCGCATCCTTCAACGGAAAATTGATCATGCAGATCAGTTGCTCGACGGCCAACTCCTTCGGTTTCGTTTTCAAGCGCTCGTACAGCGTTTCCGCCACCACGAATGCCTGATCCTTCTCCTGTTCCCGTCGCCAGGTGCCGATCGGTGCGGGAAAGGAAACGGGTTCAAAGGCATACTGCGTTTGCGCTCTCGTCAGACGCTCGCAGATGTCCGGCAGATGGGGAATCATGCGATGCGCATTCCAGATGCCGATTCGCATGCGATTTTCCACGGCGCGTCGTCGGCTGCGTACGGCCGCGCTTCTCGTCCGTTCGTATTCGGCCGCCGTCCTTGGCAGGCAAAGATGTTGTGCGGGATTGCGGGCAAAGACCACCGGGACGGCCCAATCGATCGCTTCACCCGAGATCGAGTAGTTGACCGACACTCGCGCCTCACGGGCGGCATCGCCGATGCTGTGTCCCATCGCCAGGGCCCAGTAGAAGTGACGGGAGAAGGCGGTGGCGGAGACGTCCAGCACCGGGTACTGATTGGCGACCACGGCAGGTACTCCCCCGGCAATAAGGGCCTGCGCCACGCCGCGACTGAAATCCTGTCGGCCGCCACGGCCGGTTTCGCAGGCATTCAGACAGACCAGACGAATGCCCCGGCGGCAGACGATTTGGCGCAGGGTAGAGGAATCCAACCGTTGTTCGCCTCCGTCCTGGTTTTCGAAGATGAGGTATCCGCAATCGGTCTGCTTGTTGTATTCCCCATGGCCGATGAAGTGCAGCACGTCAATGGGGGCCGTGGCGGATTCCAGGGTGCGATGCAACAGCTCCGGAGTGGCGTCGAGGAGCAACTCGACCTCGGCCAGTCCTGCGTCGAGGAGGCGGCGGAATCCGCTGCGAATCACGTCGGCTTCTTCCTCTACCGAGAGGGTGCCGAGTCCCAGTGGTTGGGCGACCACGACGAGGATGCGCATGGTGGGGCGAGCCGGTATGCGTTCAGCCGGAATGGCCGTGAGCACGTTGCGCGTAAAATTGACTTCCTCCAGTGCCAGGAACGTTCTGCGATCGGGGTCATAAATGAACTCCCACGACTGGTCGGCAATCCACCCGATGTCCGAGGTGAAGATCAGGTTCAGTCGCTGGCTGACTTGTTCTGAGCGGGCCGCATCATACAGCCGGCGAACTTGTCCGGGAAGCAGGGCGGCGAAGAGCGCTCCACCCATTTGCTGGAGCTCGGCTTCATTCGGAAGTTGCGGGTAGGCAGGGTCTCCGTTGATGTAGCCTTGAATATGCGCCTGGCCTGCCTTGATCCGGTCCCACTGCGTTGGCGCATGACCCGCGGTGTTCCGGCGTGACGTCGCAACGTTTCTCTGCTCGCCTCCCGTGTGCAGATGTTCCATCACGCGGGCGTTGCGAAACGTGGCGATGAGTTGTGCGACATCAGCTCCCTGCTTGGGAGCGATGAGCGCAATGTGAAACACGTCGTCAGGCTCCGGCGAGGGCGTAAGCGAGGTGACGGGTGCGCTGACACGTTGAGGAGGGCGCGCCGGTTGTGTTGCGGTCGGTTCCTCGCGTGGTGTGGCGGCCACGGCGGGCGAAGGTGATTCCATTCGAGCGGCACCTCGACGCCTGCCTGACGGCAGGTCATGTTCGAGGTCGATGGGTGTGGCGGGCTGTGGTTGTCCGCGTAAGGCCCGGACGAGAAAATCCACGGTGCCGGGATCCTGAAAGAAGTTCACATGGTTTACGGGCTGCTGCTGCACAAGATTTCCGCCCAAGCCGAAACAGCCGACACGGGACCCCGGAATTGCGGCCGTCCCGGTTCCCGGATCCACACGCCAGCCGCCTTCGGTCGGCACGACGAGGTCGTTCGCGGTCGGAAAAAACAAATCGGCGCCCGCGTCGATGATGCGTTGGAGCAAGGCGCCGTTCGGTTCGAAGTTCGCCACCAGGGCCGAATACGCCTCGCCCGGAGGGCCGGGGGCATCCTGCAAGGCCCGAATGATGTCGCCGTTGTTATCCATCGAGGCCAAGCCCGGGAGGCTGCCGACCAACCGTCGCGCGATCCAGGACAACGCCTCGCTCACGAATTCCACGCCGGTGGTGAAGGGATTCTCGGGGAACAGTTCCATCACGTTGGACAGCCAGTTCGTGTACTGGGTGACGTGGTCCGGCGAGGCGAGGGGGGTTCCCCCGTTCGGACTGGCGACCAGCACGGCGCGACCGACGGCAAAACGATCGGCCAGCCTCCCGAACTGCTCGCGGCGCTCAACGAGATGTCGAAGGACCAAGCCGCCGCGTGAATGGGTGATCACGTCAAACGTGGTGGGGCGTTCGGGCAGAGCTTCGAGGAGCATGCGCACATTTTCCTCAGGCGTGCGGCTGAGGGTAAAGTGATCGAAGCCATAGATGCGATTCCCATAGACGTCCTGCAGTTCGGCGAACAGTGTCTTGCCGTTGCGGCCTTGAGTCTTGGCCAATTCCTTGAACGCGGCGGTCGTACTTGAAAACGTCCCGTGAATGAACAAGAGATTGCGTCCGGTGGTACTCAGGGTCTGCAGATCAGCCGCGGGCAGAACGTCGTTGCTGGCGAGTCCTTCGGGGGTGACTGCGAGCCATCCTTCCCGTCGATCCTTCAGCTTCCAGGTGGTGGTCTCCCAGAGCAGGGCGAGTTTGGCGAGGGCATAGTCGGCAATCTTGCTGGCCACTTTGAGCACCACAGTCTTGATGGCGGCGCTGATGAATCCACGGCGTCCGCCCGCTTCGGGCACTGGTGCGGCTGGAACGGGGATCGAAAACCGATACACCGTGCGTGTCCCTCTGCGCTTTCCGCGACGAGCCGGCTCGCTGGGCATGTGAAACCGGATGGCGCCGGAAGCATAACGCGTCATCACCACGTAGATGTCGTCGGTGCCACCTTCGACATCCACAGTGAGGGGAGCCGGTGTTCCATCGCCGCGCCTGGCCTTGGGCGTGGCTGTGAGGGTCTGTTCGATTTGCCAGCGTTTTGTTCCCGTGAGACTCGCCAAAAATGGATCCGGCGGCTCCGAGGCCGCCCGTCGACCACTGCGAGCAGCGCCCGTTGCACGAACGTCCCAGCCGTCCGAGGTTGACCAACTCACCTTGCCGGATTGTGTGTTCGCCATGGTGTGCTCCTACTGCTGAGTGGTGAGGCGTGACGTCCCTTGCCGTTTGGTGACTCGAATGACTTGTCCTCGAATTCAGATCGTGAAACCTATCGGGTGTCAGTGTGGTTGCGTGCTGGGAATCTGACACCACAGTGGGTGCGCGGATTTCGTGCCGCGCTTATCCCACAACCGGAGAAATGAGGCAAGAGGATGATGAGGGGCGATGGGAAAGAGAAGGGGGATGCATGAGACATTGAGTCGGGGCGGAGATCGTGTCGGAGGCGTGATGGCGTATTGGCGTCGTGTGCCACAGCCCATCTGGTTGGTCTGTCTGGCCTCAGTGGAAACGTCAGCCGGAAACGAGTGGCGGTGCGACGGAGGCGCTCAAAAACCGAGCGCTTTTTCCAGATCGGCCTGCTCTTTCTTGAAGGTCTTCTTGCGCCCTTCTTCGGCCTGTGCTTGGCGCTGCTCGGTCTGCTTCTGGACAGTTTCGGCTTGCTTGTTTTCGCCGGCCATCGCGTAGAATTCTGCGGCGATTTCGCCTTCGCCCTTGGCCTCATGGCGTTTCGCCAGAAGCCGCGCCTTCTCGCGAATTGTTTTGACGCCGTCCGGACGATCGGCCTGCTCGTAATAGGAAATGGCCAGGTGGAGGAATTTTCGCCCTTCCTCAGCCGCGAGGGTATCGCCGCGTTGTGCGGCCCTTGCGCGAATCCGGTCCTCGCCCGCTTTGGCATAATAGGCCCAGTTCTTCGCCAGTTGGAGTTCGTGGAGCGAATCCTTGGTGAACGACGCGAACCGTTTCTCTTCCTCCGCGAGGGCTTTCTCGACCTGCTTCAAGGCGTGGCCTCGCATCGCCTGTTCCTGCGCCTTGTCGTTCTGCTGAGAGAAGTAGTCGATCGCATGGCTCACCGTGTTGGTGTCGTCCGGTTTGGCTTCGACCAGTTTGCGCTGCATGCGGCCCGCGTCGGCCACTGCCTTCGCGCGAACATACCACTCAAACGCGTCCTGCAAATGCGACTTCTTTTCGTCTTCCGCGCCGATGGCTTTGGCGGTGCGTTGCTGCAAGGCGTCATGCCGTTTCGTGTCGCTGACGCAGTCGCTGTCCGCTTTCGCGGCGGCGGCATAGGCCTCGCGGGGCCGGCCGGCCCGCTCAAGCTCTTCGGCCTTCTTCAATTGTGCGTCTGCTGTGGCTTGCAACGCCTTGTCGGCGCAGAGGGAGTCCGCCCAGGCCGGCGTGCTCCATAATCCGAAGGCCATGGCACAGATCAGATGCAGGGATGTGACTCGTATCACGATCGCCTCCTTAGCGCCCCATCATCCCTTTGAGCATGCCCATCCCCATGCCGCCCATGTCCAGCTTTTCAAATCCGTTGGGAATTTCGAACAACTCGGCCGGTTGTTTGCCGACTGTGATATTGGTCTGTTCCATCTTGAAGCGCGCCTTCTGTCCCTTCTCAACCGCCAGGGCGTCGATCTTGGCGAGAATGCCTTCCTTCGTGGTCCACATGAAGCCGCCCATCTTCGTGCCGTCGGTGCCGGTCATGATGATTTTGCTCTTGTTCATGACGACACCGTTGACCGTTTCTTCGCCCAATGCCGTCTGTTCGATCTGGTAGCCGGACAGATCGGATTTATCCTGCGAAGGCGTATTGCCCGGCGCTTCCATATACATCTTCTCTTCCGGCATGAGCGTCCAGCTGACATGTTTGTCATGGCGGGTGATCATCGTCATGACGGTGCCGCCCTGGGACATGTCACGGCGTTCTTTGGTTGGTGTCGAATAGATGCGGCTTTTGGTGGCGCCTTCTTCGGATTCGATGATCTGGTCGGCGGAGTATTCGACGTGTACGCGTTCAGTTGCCAGTGCGGGGGCCAGGGGTGACAGTGTGACAGCACTCACTGCGAGGGATAACAGCAGTCTGGTGAGCATGGGATGCATCTCCTTGCCTCATAGTTGTGGAACGCGTGATATCGAGTGTCCCATCGGGGAGCACCATCACCAGTGTTGGTGACGTGGTGAAAAGGGTACGCCAGGTGGGACGACCTGTCAATTTTTGTTGGGGTGGGCCGGAGGATCCAGGAGCGCCGGGTCAGTTGGCGAGAGCGACTGCAATGGTTGGCTGGCGTTTAGTGTGCGGAACTGGAAACAGCGGCTGTTTGACCTCGGCGATTGTCGGAGGAATGTCCGATCCGCTGCTTGACTGGCGGTTGCGTAACAAGCTGACCCGTAGGCACTTGCGGGACCGGTACCGGCATCACCACGGAGGTAGAATTCGACTGTTGTGAACGGCGCTCGGACAGATGCTCCGTGAGCCGCATTCCCACTTTCACCATCGGGGCTTCAATCAGATGATAGAGCGCAATGGGCAACCCCACGCTCAGACTGATCAACGCAGCATACCTCACCATGGCTGGGTAATCCTTCAGCAGGACGAGCGCTGCCCATTGAGCATGCAAATGGGTGAGGTAGACGCCAAAGGAATAGCGCGAAATCAGCGCGAATACTCTGTTCAATGCAGGCCATCTGAGTTCTGCAAAGAACGGGGCCGACAGCCCAATCATCAAACAGAGAATCCACCGAGCCTCTAATCCGTACTCGCGAGAGGTTCCATACACAAGAACACCAGCGGCAGCGACAAGGGTCAGTGGCCAGCCGATAAACGGGAGTTGGTGACGGCGAATTCCATAGCCCAGGAAGTAGGCAGCGACTCCGGCAATGAAACAGGGGGCATACTGAAAGACTTCGAGGCGACCGGAAATGTGTGGTTGCGCAATCCCCGCAACCACAGCAAGGCTCCAGAGCGCAAGAATTCCCCTCACACCATAGGCCTTTCCGATCAGATAGAGAACGGGCAGCACCAGGTACATCGCGACTTCATAGGGGAGGCTCCACAGAACGGAGCTCACGACAGGCTTATACATGAACTCGGTATACAGGAATATGTTGGCGAGAATAGTAGAGAGGTCAGGGGAAGACCACGGCCACCAGGGCGCTCGGGGCAGGTGAAAGAGCACAATGATGGACACACACACGATGCTGAGCGGATAAATCCGAAAGAGTCGACGGATATAGAAAGTGATGAAGAGTTCTTGTTTGTTTCTTTCGATCCGCTCGAGCGAAAACATCAGTACGAGACTGGTGTGTACGAAGAACAACAATACGCCGAACTGGCCGAAATAATCAGGGAGGCGCGTGTTGGTCGTGATGAGCAAATGAAAAACGTAGACGAGAAGAACCGCTACAGCACGCAGAAAATCAAGATTCGGCGAGTGTGCGGAGGGCACTCTGTGAGCAGGGCTAACCGTGCGACGTGCTTCGCCTTCAAAGCTCTCTCTGGAGTGTTGCAAGTTTGCCATCGCGTCGCTGAGTGTTCGCAGGCGATCTGGCCACGTCGCAGTTGCGCCAAATGGCCGAGCCACGATGCTCTGAGTGGAGTAAACCGACTGTCAGGATGGCCAATGACCCGAAGGAACATGCATCGGGAATTGGAGCACACTGAGAGCCCTGGTTGTTCTGGTCACGCGGGCCCCCGAGGGGGAGAGAATGGCGACCAAAACCGAGTACACTCTATTTGCATACTGCAAGTCAACAGATCGGTGCACTTTTTTGATGATTGTTTCGAGTGCTTCAATATCGGTCATTTCCTTGTCTGAGATGGAGAATGCGTATCATGCGAATGTATACGTATTTATATGTGGGTCCCGTGACTCAGGCGACGGTTGGACGCCGCGTCGGTGGTGTCTGGTGCTGGTTGGCGGACTAAATTGCCAGGTACAACGGTGATTCGTTCCTGGTTGTGCGACGCGATTCTCGCATGCCCCGCCTGGCTATCGCCTGCCGTGAAGGAGAGCGCGTTTGGCTTTCAAGCGATCGTCGTCCGCTTGAGCCGGCAGGGCCAGCGAGATCTCCCAGGAGCCGTACATCGGATTAGGGAGTAAAAACCAGGATGTGCCCCAGCGTCTGCTGTGCTCGCGGGCTAGGCGGAGCCGGTTCTCCGGGGCGTCTCGTGCCCCGGAGACAAAATCCCCCAGGTCATCCCCGATCAACAACAGGATGCGAAATCGGTTCGCGAGGTACTGTCTGCGGCTCGACTTATCCGACGGCCAATTGTAGGGGGGCTCGCCTTCGGATAGTACCGTGTCGAGGTCTTGAGGAAGCGGAATGCCGAGTTTTTCAAGTGTCACTCTCGTCGAGGCTTCCTGGTGGGCCTGTCTGTTGGTGATGAATAGGATTGTGACGCCCCGCTTGCGAGCGTGGGCAATGAAGTCCAGCGCGCCTGGGACGGCACGTGCGTCGGCCTCGCGAACCCATGCATCCCATGCCGACGGACTGAATGTGGTGCGGCGCGTCACCAGCCGTGCATCAAAGGCACTGTTGTCCAGGACCGTTTCGTCCACATCGAGGATGACGGCAGGAGGACGGTTCGAAATGTCTCCGGTTTGCTCTGGTAGCGCGCTCCAGGTGTGGTCCTGCAACGCGTAATCCAATGCCTCGCCGGCCTGGCGGTAAGTGGTCGAGGCCAGTGCGTCATACTCCGCAGAGGTCTGCATCCAGAGTAGGCTGTTCAGGAGTTCATGGGTATCCCGGTTGCCTGCACAACCGGTGAAGGCTAGCAGGACGAGTGCGAGGAGGCATGATGGTCTGAACATCTGATCGGTCTCCCGAAAGTGTCAGTCGGTGTCCGCCATACGTAGCCGACATGGTCGTTTCTGCAGGATTGTGGGAAAAACGTATGCCATGAAATTCGTCGCACATTGTATCTCTTCGATGGTGACTGGTCCACGATGGACACCCATAGGCGAGGTCCGGATACTGTGATATAAGAGCCGCGAGGGACATTCACGTGGCGGAGGATGTATCCAATTGTCTCGAACAGTGTATCGAATCATGCACAGAATATGTGATTCGAAACGCCAGGGGCTCACCTGGGCGCCTGTGATTTCACGGCGGATTCTTGGACATCTGCCTTCTGGATCGGACAGGGGCTGCGCAGTCGCAGAGGATGCAGATGGTAAGGGAAGACGGTCAGGTGATGGTATGAATGGTGCAGTTGCCCAGAAAGGTTGATTGATCTCGCCGAGAGTTGTGTCACTGATCAAGCTCAGATCCACAAGGCAGAGAGGTAAGCTAGATGAAGGAACTCATCAGAATCCTCTGTATTTCACCAAACGATCCCGTTCGGTCTGGCCTTGATCAATCCCAGCTTCTTGAGCTCTTAACGCGTGGGCTGCCGACCGAACGGTTTGTCCTCGATTCTACGACGTACACGTCCTTCGCTCAGTCCCAGTCTCCTCACCTCGTGCTGCTCCACCAGGCGTGTTCCGATGCCTCACTCGAATCACGCGTCATCGAACTCAACCGGCGTTGGCCGGCTGTGCCTATCCTGGGGATACTCGGTGAACAACCTGAGCATCACACTGGCGGGGTGGAACGTATCCCGCTGGGCCTGCGCGATTTTGTGGTCTGCCCGCTGCGCAGCCAAGAGTTGGTCTTGCGGGTGTGTCGCATTCTGGTACAAGAGGTTCCGTCAACGAGGCGCGAGGCGGAGTTCCCGCAACCGGTGCGGGTGGATTCATTGATTGGCGAGAGTGCGATATTTCAGGCTCAAGTGGAGAAGGTACCGCTCTTTGCCGGGGTTGATGCGACCGTGTTGCTACAGGGCGAAACGGGCACGGGGAAAGAAGTGTTTGCCCGTGCGATTCATTATTCAAGTCCGCGCAGAGACCGTGCGTTCATTCCGATCAATTGCGCAGCATTGCCGGATCAGTTGTTTGAGAACGAATTGTTCGGCCATGCCAAAGGTGCCTACACCAGTGCGGCGCAAGAACAAGGCGGATTAGTGCTCGAGGCTGAGGGGGGCACCTTGTTTCTCGATGAGGTCGATGCACTGAATCCTTCTGCGCAGGCGAAACTGCTTCGGTTCGTCCAGTATCGAGAGTACCGGCCGCTAGGCTGCTCGCGCACCAGGTTGGCGAATGTGCGGATCATCGCGGCCTCCAATCATGATTTGCGACAAGCGGTGGCAGAACGGCGATTTCGCGAGGATCTGTTTCATCGGCTCAACGTGTTGTCGCTGGTGGTGCCGCCGTTGCGCGAGCGGCCCGATGATATTCCTCTGTTGGCCGCACGATTTCTACAACGCTTTCGACGCCCTGATGGCCAGGGTGCTCGGGCACTCTCCGACCAGGCCATTCAAAAACTGTTGGTACACAACTGGCCGGGCAACGTACGGGAGCTGGAGAGTACCCTTCAGCGGGCCGTTGTCTTGTGTGGGACCGCCGTCATCCAGGCAGATGATATCGAGTGCTCCGCAGACGGACCCCAAAATCAGCCGTTCAATGGCTCGCTCCGCGCGGTGAAGACGTCCGCGACCATGGATGTCGAACGCGCCTATCTGGTGAAGACCCTGGTGACCTTTCGCGGCAATGTGACGCGCGCGGCTAAAGCCGCGGGCAAAGAGCGGCGAAGCTTTCAACGGCTGCTCCGGAAGTATGGAATTGATCGGGAAACGTTCCAGAGAGATGACGTGCTTCAACCCGGGGACTATCCGGCACCGCTCCATCCATTGGACGGACATGCCTGAGCGCACCAGTGCCGCGGTAGTTTTGCCGCATCGTCCATCATTGTGATTTTCCGCAGAGTCCGACCCCTCTTCGCGCTGATCGACTGCGGCAGGAACGCCGCGCCGCCAGTTCCTGCTCGCAAAATCACCCAGTAAAACCAAGCAAACGGGTATCTCCCTAATGGCATTTCTCTTGCTTGGCTTCATGGCCATGTTGTCGTGCGGAGCCTCTCCGGGGATTGATCCGGATGGAATCACAGGATGCAGAAATTAGGTACAGCATTCTCGAATACCTGGTCCGCCATCCGGGGGCGAAGGATACTCGGGATGGCGTCATCAATTGGTGGATCGCGAAGCCGTGCGAAGACGAGCGTCTCGCCGACCAGGTATTGGAAGCACTGGTGGCAGAGGGGTGGGTTCTGAAACGGAATACCACGAGTCAGGCGATCTACAGCCTGAATCATGCGTGTTTGCAGGAGATCCGGAAATTTCTAACCGACGATCGACAGGGGAAGTGAATTTCTAAAGCCGAGGAGGACGAGTATGCCAGTGCAACCAACCTATCCGGGTGTCTACATCGAAGAATTGCCCAGCGGTGTACGCACCATTACAGGCGTCGCAACCTCGATTACCGGATTTATCGGGAAAGCGTTGCGTGGCCCGGCCGACCAACCGGTCACGATCACGAGCTTTGCCGATTACGAACGCACGTTCGGAGGGCTGCATCGGGATATGACGTTGAGTTACGCGGTGCGCGATTTCTTTCTCAACGGTGGTGGACAGGCCGTGATCGTGCGGCTGTATAAAGCGACCGTGGGCAGCGCCAGCAAAGCGACCTATGAAGTACCCAACCTGACGTTGCAGGCCGCCTCCGAAGGCGCGTGGGGCATGCAGGTACGTGTTCGTGTAGACAAAAAGGCAGTGAGTGATCCGAATCTGGTGGCGGTAGCGACACGGTTGGGCGTGCAGCCGGCCGACCTGTTCGACCTGACTGTGCGGGACGGGGGAACCGGTCGGACTGAAACGTTTTTGAATCTGACCACGAAGGAAAGTGCGCGCCGCGCGGACCGTGTGCTGGCGGCCGAATCGACGCTGGTGCGTGTGACGTCGAGCCTGCCTGCCAACACGTCGCCCACGGCCCATGCCGGAACATTGGCGGATGCCGATGTCTGGACGGCCAACACGAAGTCCACGGCGGCCAAGAATACGGCGCCGGCGGATGTCGCGGTCGATAGCGCCACGCTCGATGCTGCGACGTACAAAGGAAGCCAATCGTCCAAGACCGGCTTGTATCAGCTGGAGAAAGTCGATCTCTTCAATCTGCTCTGCGTTCTGGCGGACGTCCGTGGTGGCGATGTGCCTGATGACGTGTATCAGGAAGCATTGGGGTACTGTGTGAAACGCCGGGCGATGCTGATCGTCGATCCCAAGGCGGCGTGGGCCACGGTGAGCTTGGCGCAAAGCGGGGCGGCGAGCATGAATTTGAACGGAGACATGGCGCGCAACGCGGCAATCTATTTTCCGCGCATCAAGCAGGCCGACTCCGAACTCGGCGGTCAGATCGATACGTTTGTCCCGTGCGGCGTGATGGCCGGCGTGATGGCGAGGACGGATAGTCAGCGCGGTGTATGGAAGGCGCCGGCCGGCCTCGATGCCTCATTGAACGGGGTGGCGGGACTCCAACTCGATATGACGGACGCCGAAAACGGGCTGCTGAATCCGCTGGGCATCAACTGCCTGCGCACCTTCCCCGTGCACGGGCGGGTGGTGTGGGGATCGCGAACGATGCGCGGCGCCGATGCGGCGGCGGATGAGTACAAGTATGTCCCGGTCCGCCGGCTGGCGCTGTTTCTCGAAGAAAGCCTGTATCGCGGCACGCAGTGGGTGGTGTTCGAGCCGAATGATGAGCCCCTCTGGGCGCAGATCCGGCTGAACCTCGGGGCCTTCATGCACAATCTGTTTCGGCAGGGCGCGTTTCAAGGCACCGCCCCGCGCGACGCCTATTTCGTGAAGTGCGACAAGGAGACCACGACGCAGAACGACATCAACCTCGGCATCGTCAATATCGTCGTCGGGTTCGCGCCGCTCAAGCCCGCCGAGTTTGTCGTCATCAAGCTCCAACAGATGGCCGGCCAGATTGCGAGCTAACCAAAGGAGAGACCATGGCTCAGTTCACCGTCAACACGCATCGATTCGATCCCTATAAGAATTTCAAATTCCGGGTCAAATGGGACGGGCGCTATGTGGCCGGGGTCAGCAAGGTCGGCTCCTTGAAGCGTTCGACCGAGGTGGTCGAGCATCGCGAGGGCGGCGATCCCAGCACTAGTCGCAAGTCGCCCGGCCGCACGAAATTCGAAGCGATTACACTCGAACGGGGTGTCACGCACGATACGGCCTTCGAACAATGGGCGAACAAGATCTGGAATTTCGGCTCAGGCTTGGGGGCGGAGGTGTCGCTGAAGGATTTCCGGAAAGACATCATCATCGAACTCTACAACGAAGCCGGACAATTGGCGATTGCGTACAAAGTCTTCCGCTGCTGGGTCTCGGAGTATCAAGCGCAACCGGATCTCGATGCCAATGCCAACGCCGTGGCGATCCAAACCCTCAAACTCGAGAACGAAGGCTGGGAACGCGACTACGAAGTCGTCGAACCATCGGAGCCCACCTTCACGGAACCATGAGCATGCAGCACGAACCAGTTCAGGCCCTGTCCGCCTCCGTCATGCTGGAGCTGTGGGAACAGGGAGCGGGCCGTCATCCCATCGACCGAGCGTTGCTGCTATTGCGGCACGCCTGTCCCACACAATCGTTTGAAACGCTGTGCGAATGGACGATCGGCCGGCGCGATGCGCAGGTGTTGGAGCTTCGGCGGCACACGCTTGGTGATCGCATCGAGGCCTATACGGAATGTCCGGCCTGCCGCAATGGGCTTGAATTCGAACTGTCGTGCGCGGCGCTCTTGGCTTCGGCATCCGCCTCGGAGGCCATGTGGACGACCGTCGAACAAGACGGCCGCTCCTGGGAGTTGCGCGGGCCGAATAGTCGGGATCTCGCGCTGGCGATCGCGGCCGTCGATCCGAAACAAGCGCGGCGCATGCTGCTGTCTCGTTGCGTTCGGGAATCGGCTGGCGGCACTGAGCTGGAGGTACTAACTGAGGCAGATGAAGCGGCTCTTGCGGAGCGATTGAGTGAACTGGATCCGCTGGCCGAAACGCTCATTGATATGTGCTGTGAGGTGTGTGGCGAGCGGTGGCAGGCGCTGTTCGATATCGTCACGTTTTTCTGGAATGAACTTCACGCACGAAGCCGACGACTGTTGCAAGAAATCGATCTTCTTGCACGAACCTACGGGTGGACGGAAGGAGAGGTCCTCCGCATGGGTGAGCAGCGTCGGGGATTGTATGTGGAGATGGCCCTGGCATGAGCGATTTTTTGACCAGACTCGTGCAGCGACAAGAAGGAACGGTGCCGACGGTGCAGCCGCGCACCCCCTCGATGTTTGCCTCGTTGGTCGGCCGGGTAGGAGATGCTGATTTCCCAGCGATGGACTCGTTACCGGCTGCCGACCTAACAACTCGAAGATCCCAGGCCTCTCTCGAGTCGGGCAACCATCATGGTGAAGGCCAGACTCGACCTGATCAACAGGAAGGTCCTCGGCTGCTGACTGCTTCCAAGGCAACCACGCGTCCTGCGATGGGATTGCATCGATCCGAATCGTCTCCTGTCCCGTTGGTTTCGAACCCCTCGGCAGTCGTTCCTCGGCCGGTGCATGAGGCGCCTGCTGCGCTGCGCAGTGGTTCGGAGGTTATTCATGAGCAGGTGCCGCGTCAGCACATGAGTCTGAGCAAACCGACTAGTGAAGATCGTGGCGAGCCTGTGTCTGTTCCCCGTACGGCGCGGATCGAGGCACCTCCTCCGGCGGCCGACACTCGGCGGCATATCGCTCGCTCGTCTGTAACGGCACCACCTTCGTTGGCGTCGGGTGCGACCGTAGGGCGAAGGCAGGCGCAGATCTCTAAGACCTCAATCGAACCTCCCGTGGAAGTCACCATCGGTCGCATTGAAGTGACCGCAATGTCCATCGCGCCTGACACGAAACGAACACCGGGAGCTCGCCGTCCAGCGATGTCGTTGGAGGAATACTTGGCCCGTCGGCAGGGGGGAAGACCGTGAGCAGCGCGTTGGCCATTGCCGGAGTCACGGCGGTGCTTCGAGATTTGCTGAACGACGGTCTCATCAATCACAACGTGAGCGGACTGCTCGGCAGCACGGTGACGGTGAGTGCGCTGCCTCCGGATCGTGTGGTGCCGGTCAACGGCACGGAGAGTACGCAGCTGAACCTGTTTCTCCATCAAGTCACCTTCAATACCGGTTGGCGCAACCACGCATTGCCGTCCCGCGATGGATCGGGCACGCAGCGACTGAGTAATCCGCCGCTCGCGCTGGATCTTCATTATCTCCTGAGCGCCTACAGCGCCGAGGAATTGGGCAGCGAGATTCTGCTCGGGTATGCGATGCAGTTGCTCCATGAGATCCCCGTGTTGGATCGTCAAGCCATCACGACGGCACTGACGCCATCGCCGTCGGTCGATACCACCCTACCCCCGGCACTGCGTGCCTTGGCTGAGTGTGGGTTGGCCGATCAGGTCGAACAGATCAAACTGGTCCCGGACCCCCTCAGCAGCGAGGAGATGTCGAAACTCTGGACTGCCGTGCAGTCGCATTACCGGCCTTCCGCGGCATATGTGGCGACCGTCGTGCTCATTGAGTCCTCCAAACCGACGCGGTCGACGTTGCCGGTGCTGAGCCGTGGTCCCGTCGACCCCATCACGAAGCGGGATCGCGGCGTGGTGGTGCAGGCCGATCTGCTCCCCCCGTTTCCGACCATTCAGTCGGTGGCGGCGACCAATGGACAACCGGCTGCGACGGTCGGCTCGACGGTAGACCTCGCAGGTCACCACCTCGATGGTACCAATCGCACGATTCTGCTCTCGAACGGCCGGTTCGGCATTGACCAGGCTTTGCCGGCCGCAGGGGGTGGGAGCGGCAGCCTGGCGTCCTTCACGGTGCCCGTCGTGCCGGCAGGGGTGTATCAAGTGGCGCTGCAGGTTATTCGTCCCGGTGAATCCGATCCCCGTACGAGCAATGTCCTGGCGTTGGTGGTCGGGCCAGAGATTACGACCGCGATGCCGATCACGGTCGGGCGGGACGGCAACGGAGCGGCCACCATTGGGCTGACCGTACAGCCGCAGATTCAACCAGGGCAGTCGGCCTCCTTGCTGGTGGGAACTCGTGACGTCTCACTCGGGCGAATCACGGTGGCCACCGGGAGTATCAATGTCGTCGTTGCTGACGCACCGACGGGAGAGTCCTTGCTTCGGGTCCGCGTGGATGGAATTGACAGTCCGATCATCGACCGGTCGGCCATTCCGCCGGTCTTCCACAACTATCGGGTGACGATCACATGAAGCCAGCCGCGACCTCTGCAGAATGGTGTGATGCGAATCAAGGCTATCTGGTGGCCGAGTTTTCTCGTCTGAAGCTGCGTCTTGGGGCCGAACATGATGAGCGTACGGTTGCTGTTCGGCTGGAGGCGGCCCAGGCGGCGCTTTCCGCTCCGGCTGCCATCGATACCCTGTCCGAGCTGTTCGGGCTGAGCGCATTTGAGCGCGATTTGCTGCTTCTGGTCGCCGGAGTGGAAATGGATGCCGAGCTTGGGCGTGTGTGTGCTGCGGCTTTGGGCCAATCGCCAGCGCCGAGGCCGCAAGCGACGTTCGGCCTGGCCTTGGCGGCGTTAGACCATTCGCACTGGAGCGCACTGGCGGCGATGGCCCCGTTGCGCCGATGGCGCTTGCTGGAAGTCGACGACAGTGCCGGGTTGGTGAACGGGAGACTGCGCATCGACGAACGCGTGTTGCACTATCTGGCCGGCGTGAACTATCTCGATCCCCGCCTGCAACCGCTGCTCAGTCTGGTTCCCGCCCCGCAGGTCATGGCCGAGAAACATCGGCACATTTGCCGGTCGGTGCTGGAGCGATTGCGGGAACAGTCGTCGTCCTACCCTGTGGTCCTGCTGTCCGGCGACGATGTGGATGGACAGGCTGATGTGGCGGCGGAAGTGGCGGCTCACTTGCACGTGCAGTTGCACCGCGTGCAGGCCGATGACTTGCCGGGCAATTCGGCAGAGTCCGATGCCTTCGCCATTCTGTGGCAGCGGGAAGCGGTCTTACTCGGCGCGATTCTGTTGATCCACTGCCAGGACGGCACACCTTCGAAGGCGGTCGCGCACCTCGCCGACCGCGGCAGCAGCCCATTGTTTATTGTCGGTCGTGATGTCCCTTCGTGCAAACGCGCGACCATCCGATTCACGGTGAACAAGCCGGACGGGACAGAGCAGAAGCAATTGTGGCAACAGGTGCTGGGGCCGGCCACGGCCCGCATGAACGGGATGTTGGACGCTGTGGCGTCCCAGTTTTCTTTGAGCGCCAGAGCGATCGCGACGGCCGGCGCCGGGCTGCAAGACGTGGCTGAACCCGGTAGTCAGGCGGACAGCACGCTGTGGAACGCGTGCCGTAGCGTCAGCCGTTCACGGCTGGACGATTTGGCGCAACGCTTGGAGCCGGTTGCCGGATGGAACGATCTGGTCCTACCGGAGGCGCAGCAGCGGACCTTGAGGCAAATTGCGGCACACGCGAAACACCGGCTGATGGTCCATCAACAGTGGGGCTTTGCCGGGAAAGGCGTGCGTGGTCTGGGAATCAGCGCCTTGTTCGCGGGCGAAAGCGGCACGGGCAAGACCATGGCGGCGGAAGTCCTGGCGAATGAGCTGCATCTCGACCTGTACCGGATCGATCTCTCCGGGGTCGTCAGCAAATACATCGGCGAGACGGAACGCAATCTGCGACGCGTGTTCGACGCAGCGGAAACGAGCGGAGCCATGTTGCTGTTCGACGAAGCCGATGCGTTGTTCGGGAAACGCAGTGAAGTGCGTGACAGCCATGATCGCTACGCGAATATCGAAGTCAGTTATCTGTTGCAACGGATGGAGGCCTACCGTGGCCTCGCGATTTTGACGACGAACATGAAAGCAGCGCTTGATGTCGCGTTCTCGCGCCGCCTGAGTTTCGTCGTCCAGTTTCCCTTTCCGGATCAGCAACAACGGGAATTGATCTGGAGTCGTATGTTTCCCGCAGCAACACCGTTAGAGCTGCTCGATTACGCCAAACTCGCCAGGTTGAGCATGTCCGGGGGAAATATCCGCAGCATCGCCCTGAATGCGGCCTTCCTGGCGGCGGATGAGGGGAGCGCGGTGGGGATGAGGCATCTCCTGCAGGCGGCGCATACCGAAGCGGCGAAGCGTGAACGCCCACTCTCCGACGCCGAAACCAGGGGGTGGGTATGAGGCGAGTCGTTGTGAACATCGACCGTCTCGTCCTCAAAGGCATCCGCTTCGAAGACCGGCATGCAGTTGCGCAGGAGTTGCAGGAGCAGCTGACCCGACTGCTGGCCGCTCCTGGCATGGCCGAACGCATCCGCCGGACCGGCAGCGCGCCGCGTCTCCGTCTCGACAAGATCCAGGCGACGGGGAACATGCAGGGGCAGGGGATCGGCAGGGCAACTGGGCGTGCGATGGCCGCCCACTGGTCGCAGGAGGGCCGTGCGGCCGTGCCGTCGGTAACAGATTCAGCGCCGGGACAGAGGTCATCGACATGAGTGATCGACGGGCCGTCGTGTCACAGACCACAAGGCCGTCATCCGAGAAGGGGCGTCAGTCTGCGGCTGCGTCCCGCGGCGCGTCGGCATTCACGTCTCAGGCGTCGGGGCCGAAGCCGACCGGCGAATTCGTGAGCGGTGTGTTGCACTCGGCCGGATTGCCATTGGATGAACACTCCCGGACATTCTTCGAACCGCGTTTCGGGCATGATTTCGGGAAAGTCCGGGTTCATACGGATGCACGCGCCGCGGATTCCGCCGATACGCTGCTCGCGGATGCCTACACTGCCGGCGACCACATCGTGTTTGGAGCCGGACAGTATGCTCCGGCCAGCTCCAAAGGGCGGGCGCTCCTCGCCCATGAGTTGGCGCACGTGGCGCAACAGGCTGTCCCTCAGTCTCTGTCGGTATCGTTGCGGGTGAGTCGGCCGGGTTCGGTCGCGGAACAGGCGGCGGAAACGAGTGCGCAACGTCTGGCTCTCGGCCTTCCGCCCGCATGCCAGCCGATCTCGGAGCCTGGTGTCATTCATCGTGCAATCAAGGAAGACCTGCGCGAAGCCATCGCCGGCTGGGGGACTGATGAGGAAGCGATTTACGCGCGATTGCGCATTGCGGGGGACGAGGAAAAGAACGCCGTCCTGGGTGATCCGGTGCTGATGCAGGAATTGCAGGATGATCTGTCACGCGGGGAGTGGGGAACAGTGCTGGGACTACTCGGTGCGTCCGCCGAGTCGCGCGTCCATGCCGCGTCCGAAGGATGGGGCACTGACGAGGAAGGAATCTTTGAAGCCCTGCGGTCGACGCCGGCCCTCGAACTCAAACGCCAGATGGAACGCAGCACGATGCTCATGGAGTTGCGCGATGAGCTCTCGGACGACGAGTTGGGGCAGGCGCAGGCCATCATCACCAAGTCATTCTTCAACGAGGCTGCGATCAATTTCCCTGACACCTATCATGTGCTGCTGCTCTTTCCGGACACGGTGAATGAAGCCTGCGACCATTTCGAGGCGCTTGGGTATGATGTCGTCAAGAATATCATTGGTTATCTCCCCCGCGGACATGAGATGCAGGAATCCGTTGCGACGGATATCAATACGCAGATCAACCACGACAAGAAGCTGGTACGGGTGCAAGCCACGTTTGAGGCGCGCTGGAACATTTCGAGTCAGTCGAAGGCTGGGAAGGGGAAGAAGGCGCCGGCCTGGACGGTCGAGATGATTCGACAGCTCCATGCCGCGCTCAGGCAGGTGCCTGAGGGGCATGTGGTGAGAGCCGATCAAAACGTACCCGGTATTCAGAAGGGCGAGTTGTCGGGTTTTCGTCTGATCGAGGGCAGCGGCGGCTTTTGGTCGAATCCCTTCATCGAGGTCGGTGAGGAACGCTCTGATGTCGCTGGATTGACGCGGCACGAGGTCGGCCACGCCATGGATGACTACCTGGGCTCCTCCACCGAGACATTCAAAAAGAATTCCACCAACGGCTGGGATTGGTCGAAGACATCCGTGCTGTGGGAAGCGCACATGCCCGACCCCTGGAAACGCAAGGGCGGAAAGAATGTGCCTCTGGCCGATCAGCTGCAGATCAATGCGTTGCTCGACGCCTACGTCAAAGGCGACGGCAGCGAAGGACTGCGCAAAGGCACCGCCGAGACGCATCCGATCCGAACCTACTGGAATGATGACGTGCCCATGATCGAAGCCGCCAAAGATTTAGCCGGGAAGAAGGACAAGGTGTACCAACATCTCGGAAGCGTCAGGAAGTTCGGGCCCTGCTACTTCAGTTGGAGCACCTACTACCGCGAATTTTACGTGTACAACCTGATCGTGCAGGACAAACGGTTGACCGACTATTCGCTCTTCGGCCATCCGGAATTTTTTGCGGAGATGTATGAAGCCTACTATGAGGAAGGCTCCGGTTCGAAGCGTGGGGAGAAATTGAAGGGAGTGCCTAATTGGAAGCAGTTCTTCGACACCGTCGTCCATCCGGCGAAGTAGCACTGGGTTCTCGGCTTGAGGCCTGTGCCCGGCTACTCGGAGGGCTCATGCCAGACGCCGTCGACCAAGCGGCGAGCCTAGAGTCCGTCCTCTTGCCGGAATTTGACCAGTATGGGGAACTCATTGCTGCAACCGACCATCCGCTCGCCGGCCTCCTGCTGCGCGGCGAGGGTTCCGGCTTCACCGACCGTGTTCAAGGACTGTTGCGACAGTGGAATCTCGGGGAAGGGGCGGCGCTCGTTCACGCTCGTTTGGCGCATGCCTTCGAGCACAAACGATGTTTCCTGAAGCTTGAATGGTGTCGTCACGCCGATAGGATCGATCGCCAAGTGGCCGTCTACTATCGTCGTCGCCCCAAGCTTCATGAGGCCTTGAAGCTCGTGGCCCAATCGGCGGGGACCACTGTTGCGCTGGAGGATCTGCGTGAACTGGGCGCGCTGTTGGGAAAGGATACGGTTCACTTTGTGTCCGCCGTGATGCGGCCGGGAAGACCGATGTACTACAAACTCTATTTTTCTCAGTACGTCACGCCGGACTCGTTTCAAGCGGTTTTCATGCGATTGCAGCGGGCCCTCCACCGATTTGCCGGACAACCGGAGGCCGAGGCTCGGTGGGCGACTTATCACGATCGATTGTCGTCACGTCAACTCGCACATACGCTCTTTGTGTCTCTCGCGGTCTCCGAGGACGGGACGGATCCATCGTTGAAGATCGATTATCCGGGAGTCGTTCCGATCGTCGCGGCGGGCCTCCTCGATGGACCTCGTCTCCAGCAGGCGGAAGCCGGGTTGCGGAATCTCTGCGAGGCCGCCGGTCGTACGGACTTGTCCTATCTCGGGGTAAGAATTTGCTCCGAGGGAAATCCAGTGCTGAAAGGATATGCGGATTTCCGATGAGTCGCTGTGTTGTCCAACGGCTCCGTTGTCCCAACTGCGGTGTGGAGCAGGAGGAGAAGGTGTTTGTGAGCGTGAACGGGGCACGCATCAGGACCGCGGTGCAGCGGATCACCGAGGGGAACTGGGGTGAAGTGTCTTGCCTGGCTTGCGGACAACGCTACCTGGCGGATCCGCCACGGTTGTACAGCGATCTACCGGGCGGTGTCTGGCTGGTGCGATATCCGTTGGAGCAGCGAGGGCGGTTTAGTGGATTGGAAGCCGAGGCGGACAGGATTTTTTCACGCGAATTTCTCGAACGTCCACCTGCGGTGATTCGTGAACAGGCACAGGCCGTGCGCCGGCGGATTTGTTTCGGGCGGGAGCAATTTGTGGAGAAGCTGCTGGCCTTGCGCCATGCCATCGATGACCGTGCGTTGGAATGTCTGAAGCTGGGCCTCAGTCGCGATCTCATCGGACACCTCTTCATGCATGGACCCTGGGAGTGGTTGACGGTGGCGATCAATGAGCAGGGGATCGATCTGATCGCTGTGACGATGGCTGATCAGCGCCCCGTTCACCGCACCATCGTGCCGATCGATGCGGTACGACGCATAGAGGCGAATCTTCAACAGTATGCAGGGCTGTTCCCGGAGTTGTTCAATCAGCTCTACGTGAACGCTTCACGGTACGTGACGGAGCAGGTGCGTGCATGAACAGGCGGAACTGGAAGCTGGCCGCAGTACGATTGCCCGGGACACATCATGGGCAGGGCCAATGAGAACAGAAGCAAATCATCAGCAGGCTGACACTGTACGGAGCGGGGCAGGGCGTGTCGGTCTGCTGCAACGTCAGTGTGCCTGCGGTGGGACGAGCAGCCTCATGGGTACGTGTTCCGAATGTGAAAAAAAGAAGATGCTCGGCCAGCCGATGCCTGCCAAGTTGCAGATCAACGAATCGGGTGATGAAGATGAACGAGAAGCGGATCGGGTCGCGGCGCGGGTCATGGATATGCCGCACGGACAGCGTGAGGGCAGTACGGCACAGTCTCAGCCAGGTCCGCTCGCACTGCGTCGTACGGGCTGGTCATCCTCCGCTTTCGCAATTCCAGCGCCTCCGTTGGTGTCGAATGTGCTCGACGCATCTGGAGCGCCGCTCGATACGGCAACCCGCGCGTTCTTCGAGCCTCGTTTTGGTCATGATTTTGGAGGTGTGCGGGTTCATGCTGATCGGGAAGCGGCCGCGTCTGCCCATGCCGTCAACGCTCGCGCCTATACGATGGGCAACCACATTGCATTTGCTGACGGCCACTACAGGCCAACGACCAAGCCAGGCCAACGACTTATGGCCCATGAGCTCAGCCATGTCCTGCAGCAACGAGCATCCGCCGCAGTAGGAACCGTTCAGCGAAGTACCACTGAACAACCAGCAGCGGCCCCGGTAGAGCCGACTCATGCGCCACCGACAGATGCCGGTGCGAGGCAGGAGATCACGATCGGTGGGGAAACGTTCCGCCTCGTCGCGATCACCGAATCCTTGACTCCCCAGTCTGCAGCGTGGCGGTATCGCGTCGACGTACAAGATTACCTCAGCGCTTATCCGAATCTTGGAAGCGGTTGGTGGGCCGTGATCGTCAGGCCGGTGGATGGAGCGTTCTGTAACATCGGAGGCAACTGCCTGGGTTGGGCACTCGGCAACTTCGGTTTAGTCGATCCACCAGATCAGGTCTGGGGACTTGTGCCCACCTACCTGGAGTCGATCCGCCGTTCCGTCGCGGGACATCGATCCGCGCAGGAGACCTATCTGAAAGAAGTCGAAAGAGGGAAGATCGTCGCGCCGGCCATTTGGGACTATTTCATGGCTCAACAGTTTCAGGCCGTTCCCGTCGAAAGTGAGAGTGCCGCGAATTTGGCTCTCTATGGCAGTGGATTCAGCAGCCCGATGGATGGTCCCTCTCACATCGCGTTTCGCACTGCCGGCGGTGAGCTCTGGCTGTCCAAACCGAGTCCCTCGAAACCTCCCATCGTGCATGGGACCGCTGCGCAACTACGCGGAGGCCAAACGGGAGACGTGTTGCGACTCTATGCATGCGCTTCCGGTCCTCCGAACCAGATCGCGATCTCGCAGGGGCAGGGCCAAGGGAGTCCGACACCATGAGAAGCGTCGCGTCGGCTCTTAGCCGACCAACTCAACAGGGCGCCGGTTGCACGTCGGGCGAGACCAGACCCTCGTTGCTTCAGCGCACCTGCGCGTGCGGTGGCTCGGCAACGCTTGGCGGGGAGTGTGAGGCGTGCAAGACCAAGAAGTTGCTCGGTCAACAGGTCCAACCCAAGCTCACCATCGGGAGCCCACACGACGCCTATGAACAAGAAGCCGATCGTGTGGCCGAGCAGGTCATGCGAATGCCAGACCATGGTGCTCAGCTTCACGAGAAGGCACGTTCCGGCATTGCACCGCAAAGGGTGGCCAGGATGCCGCTCCTGCAACGGGAGAGCCAAGGGGACAGCCAGCCACCCGCCGAACCGGCCAAGCCGAAGGAAGAAGAGAGCTCATGCCCCAGCTGGCGCGCCGATCCTGACAGTATTTCGAAGCGCGCCGCCGAGTTCTACGCACGGAATCACCTGACGCCGCCGACGCAAGCCACCGTCGAACGCATCAACTGCGAGCCACCGGTGGCGAACGGGAACTATGGCTGCTACGTGCATTTTAGCGACGGCCTCGTGCTACGCGTGCTCGTTCGGCAGACCGATATCGTCGTCGGCACTGGTCCGGGCCCGATCACCACAGAGCATCCGCCGGCGGCCACTCCGCTGTGCTTCTACGACTACTCATGTCCTGAAGGAGCACTCGTCTTGACGGTGAAGCGCTGTCAAAGCGCCAAAGCCAGCCGCTCCGTCGGACCGCCCGCAGTGGCGCAACGGACTTCCGCTTCGGCATCGGCCGGCCCCCCCACGGCTCCGCCGGTGGTCCACGATGTGCTGGCGTCCGCAGGACACCCCCTCGATCACGCGACACGCACATTCTTTGAATCCCGGTTCGGCTTCGACTTTGGACACGTGCGCATCCATGCGGATCACAGCGCTTCGGAGTCGGCCCGCTCCGTCAAAGCCCTGGCCTACACCGTCGGGCACGACATCGTCTTTCGATCGGGACAATATGCGCCGACCTCACTGGCAGGCCGACATCTCCTCGCCCATGAACTGACTCACGTCGTGCAGCAGGGAGGCGCCGCGCATGCACTCCAACGTGACCCCGAGGACGAGGAGTCGTCGACTGAGAATTCCTCGAGTTGGACGGACACGGCCAAAGCCATTTGGGACAATCCCAGCGAAGAATTGGGCAAGCGCGCCGAAGAGGCTGCACTCAATCAATTGGATCGACTCGCGAACTCCCCCAGCACTCAATCTGCGCGATGGTCCGAGCCGGGCTGTCCCGCGACGTTTTGCCAGCCCTTCGCAGACGTGAATCGTGCCAAGGCGGAGTTGCTGTGGGCTCGACCAGTGTTGCTCGAAGGGATCAAACGCAAGGTCGATGCGCGAGTGGTTCCATTGTGGGAGACGTATCTCAACGGCGGGTCTCCACCGGTGGACCTCACCGCTTCTTTTGGGGCAGATTTTCAAGGAGCAGGCGTGACGATGTCCTCTGCCCAATACCTTGTTGGCGCGCTCCGCCGCCATCTCGAGCAGGCCCCTGCTTCGATACCGGCTGGCCCATCACGCGCCGTCGATTTCACCACACAACTATCATCCGAACGGCAAGATCTTGACCGGCCCAAGGGCGCCAGGGAGATGAACTTTGTGTCAGGCATACCGGGCAACCTGGCGGGCGGAGTGGGAAAAGACCAGCTCTCCAACCCAATCGGAGCGACGGCCTCGCCGCAAAACGATGCTCGGGATGCCACGATCCATGCCGATCTGGCAACCAATCCCGACGGAACGATCACGGTGACTCCTTCCGTTCGATTCACGGTGAAGGATACGGTCGACCTCTGTCCCGGCCATTGCGGCGGCATTCCCGAACAAGTCGCCACGGTTCCACTCTCTCGCTTTGAAGCCACGGCACTCACGGGGGATGTGCCCTTTGTCGTCGAATTCGACGCGCCGGCCATGGCGCAACTTTCATTTTCGATTCAAGGCCCGGCTGCTGGACAGACACCCGCCGGACAGGGGCAACCGCAACCCTCCAATGGAATGGGCTGAACGATGATGGGCGACAGACGAGAAAGGATCGGCCAGGGATGAGCAGCTTTCCCGGTTCCCCAAGACTTCTGAAGGGTGGCATCGTGTTGATCGACTCGGCCACGGCGCAGGTGCAACGGATCATCGCCCTACAGTACAACCCGGAGTCGCTTAGCCGGACGTTGCAAGTACAGGGGGCAAGCGAAGGTGGAGACCGGTCTGAAGCGCTCCGGCTGAAGGGGCCGGCGGTGGAGACCATCAAGCTGGATGCGGAAATCGACGCGACCGACGAGATGGAAGCCGGCGATCGCACGGTCGGAGAAGCCGGAATTTCTCCTCAGCTCGCGGCCCTCGAAACGCTGCTGTATCCCAGCACGGGACAATTGACCACGAACCATACGCTGTCCAGCCTGGGGACGCTCGAAATTTTGCCGATGGAGACCGCGTTGCCGCTGTTTGTCTTCGGGCAACATCGTGTCATCCCGGTCCGGTTGACTGATTTCAGTGTGACCGAGGAGGCCTTCGATCCGAACCTCAACCCCATTCGCGCGAAAGTCAGCCTGGGCATGCGGGTGCTGTCCGTCGACGATGTGGGGTTTACGCATAAGGCGGGCAGCTTGTTCATGAGTTATCTGCAGCAGAAGGAAGGGCTGCGCGCGAAGGCGCAGAGCGGCACCCTTGGTGCGCTCGGGCTGACGGGGATTCCGTGACGACTCACGCGCGCAGAGGATAGGAGGCTGAAGGAATGGCCGATCCATTACAGACACTCTTAGACAGTGCACTCAAGCCCAATCCCTTTCCGCCGACGAGCCGGTATTACGGGGTGAAGACCACGTCGGTCGTCGGGAGCGACGGGACCATGGTGGTGCATTTGCGGCGGCGCTTTGTGCCGGCGAGTGACCGATTTACCGTCGTCCAGGAGCATCGGGTGACGGCCGGCGAGCGGCCGGACCATCTCGCCAACACGTATCTCGGCGATCCGGAACAATATTGGCGCTTGTGCGATGCGAACGATACGGTGCGGCCTGACGCGCTCGTTGAACGGTTGAACGCGGTCGTGCACATCGCCTTGCCGGAAGGCGTCACGGGGGTTTCCGGTGCTTAACGGTGTTCATCTGACATTGTTGGCGGGACCGGTGGTCCCGTTTCCCGTCCCTCAGCCGGTGCTGGACGCCCTGACCGAGGTGCAGGTGACCAGCGCGACCGGCACGCCCGGCGGATTCCAACTGCAGTTGACGATTCAGAACAAGTCACCCCTACAGCAGGCATTCCTGGTTGCGGCGACGCGGACACCGATGATGCGAGTCATCCTGGTGGCAACCATCAACTTGATTCCTCACGTGCTGATGGACGGAGTGATCACCAACCAGGAGATCACCTCCGGCGACAAGCCGGGAGAATCGACGTTGACGATCACCGGCGAGGATCTCACCAAAGTCATGGACCTGCAGGCGTTCGACGGCTTGCCGTTTCCAGCCATGCCGGCTAACCTGCGCGTCACGGCTATTCTGGCGAAGTATGCGATCTTCGGCGTGATCCCACTCGCGATCCCGCCGATCGGCTTCGATGTGCCGATTCCGACGATGCGGATTCCGTCGCAGCAGGGAACCGACCTCAACTACATCCTCCAATTGGCCGAGGCAGCCGGGTACGTGTTCTACGTCGATCCGGGGCCAGTGCCCGGTACCAATACGGCCTATTGGGGGCCTCAACTGAAGGTGGGCATTCCGCAACCGGCGCTCAATGTCGATATGGATTTTGATCGCAATGTGGAGTCGCTCAGCTTCCAGTTCAACTCGACGAAAAAGGACCTGCCCATCGTGATGATTCACAACGCGTTGACGAAGGTGCCCATTCCCATTCCGATTCCCGACATCAACCCGTTGCAGCCGCCGTTGGGCCTGGTCGGTCCGCCGGTGACGAAACTGTCCATGTTGAAGGCGACCGGGAAACTCTCGGCGCCCGAGGCGCTCAATGAGGGACTGAAGGCGTCGAGCGAATCAATGGACGCGGTGACGGGGAGCGGCTCCCTGGATGTCGCGCGGTACGGTCGGCTGCTGACGGCGCGCGGGTTGGTCGGGGTGCGCGGGGCCGGGTTGGCCTTCGACGGGTTGTACTACGTAGACAGCGTGACCACGACCATCAAGCGCGGGAGCTGCAAGCAGAGTTTCCGTCTCACGCGGAACGGATTGGTCTCTATCACCCCGCTGGTGCCGGTATGAGTGACGCGCAGAAATATTACGGGAAGTATCGCGGCACGGTCTTGAACAATATCGACCCCATGCAAATGGGGCGGTTGCAAGTGCAGGTGCCGGACGTCGCCGGGTTGATTCCGACCTCCTGGGCCATGCCCTGTTTTCCCGCCAGCGGCAAGCAGATGGGCGCCTACATGCTGCCGCAAATCGGCGCGGGCGTCTGGGTGGAGTTCGAGCAGGGCAATATGGATTACCCCATCTGGAGCGGCTGCTGGTACGGCAGCGTCGCCGAAGTACCGGTGCTGGCGCTCGCTGGTATTCCTGCTAGTCCCAACATCGTGCTCCAAACGACGGCGCAAAACGCGATTGTGATCAGCGACGTCCCGGGCCCGACCGGCGGCATCATGTTGAAGAGCGCGACCGGCGCCACACTCATCGTGAACGATACGGGAATCTATATTCAAAACGGCAAGGGGGCGATGGTGACGTTGGTAGGACCTGCGGTCACAATCAATAATGGCGCCCTCACAATCATTTAGCAGGATACTGAAAATGACCCCCAGCGGCGTTCTCGTGTCATGCAGACCCTCAACGTACGACCAAGAATACGCTTCGGGCCTGCATTCACTGCGGCCTTGCTGTTTGCTCATGTTGAGCATCCAGCGACGATCTACGATTTATCAATGGAGCGAACACTGATGCCTGGTTTTCTCTTGCACCTCGGGGCGACCGTCATGTGTGCGCATGCGGGGCAGGCGACGCCGGTGGCCCCGAACCCGCGCGTGCTTGTCAGCGGGCAACCGACCGTGCCGATGAACAGTCTCTACGTGGTGGCCGGCTGCACGCTGCCACCGCCCACAGCCGCGAACGGCCCCTGCGTCACCGCGCAGTACATCACGGCTGCCACCAGAGTGACGAGCAACGGCCTGCCGTTGTTGCTGATCGATAGTCAGGCGATATGCGCGCCCTCCAGCACGCCGCTGCTCGCCTCGGTCACTCAAACCAGGGTCATGGGAGTGTAACGATGACGCAGGTGGATTTTCCCTATCGGTTTGATGCGCGTGGCCGCACCGCCGGCACGTCCGACGCCGACCACATTCGTGACCTCATCGAGCAGGTGCTCTTCACCCACCCCGGAGAGCGCGTCATGCGGCCGGATTTCGGGAGCGGCCTTTTGCAGTTGGTCTTTTCGCCCAACAGCGTGGTGCTGGCTGCCACCACTCAGATGCTGGTGCAGAGTTCGCTGCAACGCTGGCTCAGCGAATGGATCCTGGTGGAATCGGTGCAGGTGGAAGTCGTGGATTCAACGTTGCGGGTGACGGTGCAGTACGTGATCAAACAGACCGGCGCCCGCGTCGTCGGGACCTTCGTGCAAGGAGGGAGCGCGTGACGTATTCCTGTTGCGACGAGTTGCGTCGTCAGGTGGTGCGCAACCATCCGACCCTCAACGGAATCGATTTTCTGGAAGTCATTGATCATGCCGCGCCGACTGAGGCCGAGCGGCAACGGAAACTCGAGCTCCATTTTGTGAAGCCGTTGGGATCGCTGACATTGACGGTGAGCAACATCACGCTCGAAGGTGGAGAGCGCATCACCACGTTCCATGTACTGTCTGCCGTTGCGGGGAGCGGGCCCGCCGCCCATGTCCTGACCGTCGAAGTGGATCAGCCGGGTGACTTCTCTACGTACACTCTGCGTCTGGTGACCGATGCCTTGAATGATGCGGTGCCGTCCGGGATCGATCCGCAACTCTCCGCGATCGAGTTTTCGTTCAAGGTCGAATGTCCCAGCCCCTTCGATTGTGCTCCGCAACCGCACTGTCCGGAAGTCCCCGAACCGGCGCCGGTGATCGACTACTTGGCGAAGGACTATGCCAGTTTTCGCCGGGTCATGCTCGACCGGATGTCGGCACTGATGCCGGAATGGACCGAGCGTAGTCCCGCAGATCTCGGAGTCATGCTGGTCGAAGCCTTGGCCTATACCGCCGATCAATTGAGTTATCAGCAGGATGCGGTCGCGACCGAAGCCTACCTGGGGACCGCGCGGCGCCGCGTCTCTATCCGGCGTCATGCTCGTTTGATGGACTACTTCATGAGCGAAGGGTGCAACGCCAGGACCTGGCTGCACGTCCAAGTTTCCGCCGACGTGGTCCGGGTCGACCCCGCCAATCCGGCCATTCCCATCGGCACGAAATTTACGACATTTATCCAGGGGCAGCCGACCGTCATTGCCGACGATCCGCGGATCTACGAACAAGCCGACATGCTGTTTGAGGCCATGGAGTCCCTGCAGTCTCTCTATGCCGATCACAACGAGTTGCGATTTTACAGTTGGAGTGATCAACGCTGTTGCCTGCCGAAGGGATCGACCTCGGCTACTCTCGCTGGCCATCATCCGCAGCTGAAGCCGGGTATGATCCTCATGTTCGAGGAAGTCCTGGGTCCGGAAACGGGGTCATCCTCGGATGCCGATCCTACCAGACGTCATGTCGTGCGGCTGGATCAAGTGGTAGCAACGGCCGAGGGTGGCGGGCCGCTCACCGACCCGGTCACGAACCAGCCGATTACCGAACTCACCTGGCATCAAGAGGATGCCCTGCCGTTTCCATTCTGTGTCTCCGCCGCCACGAGCGCCGGCTATCGTGATGCCGTCACGTTGGTTCGCGGGAACCTCGTCCTGGCCGATCATGGGGTCACGCTGGCGGAAGAGTCGCTGGGCTCCGTGCCGGAGCCGTTTTTGGTCATGCCTCGATCGAAGGAGGCGGACCGATGTGCTTCGCTCACTCGTGAGTCGGTTCCAGTACGTTTCCGGCCGGGTCTGTCCCAAGGACCGCTCACGCATGCGGGGCCGGCCTACGACCATGCGAAATCGGCCGGGACTGCGCTGCAGTGGGACTTGCGTGAGGTGCAACCATCCATCAGCCTGACGGGAACCAAAGGCGCGGAGACGACGACTTGGACGGTGCGACGCGACCTGCTGAACAGCAGCGCGGAGGCGGATGAGTATGTCGTTGAAGTGGAGAATGACGGCAGCGGCACGATTCGCTTCGGAGATGATGTGCACGGTCGCCGGCCGGAATCGGGCACGGGGTTTACTGCCACCTATCGAGTAGGCAATGGACGAGCCGGGAACATTGGGGCGGATTCCCTGATCCACATCGCGCTCGCCCTTCCTGAAATCACCCTGGTGCGGAATCCGTTGCCGGCCGTTGGTGGGCAGGATCCGGAATCGTTGCAGGACGTGCGCCAGCGCGCGCCGGTGGCCTATCGGGTACAGGAGCGTGCCGTGACCGAGGCTGATTACGCCGAAGTGACCGAACGCCGAGCCGACGTGCAGCGGGCCGCCGCCACGTTTCGCTGGACGGGCAGCTGGCATACGGTCTTCGTGACGGTCGATCGTGAAGGAGGCGCCGTAGTGTCGGACGAGTTCGAGACCGACATCCGCGCCCATGTCGAGCGGTATCGCATGGCCGGTCATGACGTCGAGGTCGACGGCCCGCAGTTCGTGTCGTTGGAAATCGACCTGCATGTCTGTGTGCAGCCCGACCATTTCCGGAGCGACGTCGAGCGCGAACTTCTTGACGTGTTGAGCAATCGGGACTTGCCGGACGGCCGCCAGGGCCTGTTTCATCCGGATCGCTGGAGTTTCGGGCAGCCGGTGTACCTGAGTGCGATTTACGGGGCTGCCCATCAGGTCACGGGGGTGGAGTCCGTGGAGGTACGCACCTTCCAGCGGCAGGCTGTGCCGGAGAGTGCGGGATTGGATAGTGGACGTCTGGACATGGCCGCCCTGGAGATTGCCCGTTTGGACAATGACCGCAATTTCCCGGAGCATGGCCGGTTGACCGTCACCCTGGGAGGCGGGAAATGAGTCAGGATGCTCGGAACGAATGCGGCTGCTGCGCCGGCATCGAGGCTTCCACTCCCGGCCTGCTCGTCAATCGGCCGGGTCTTTCGGCGATTGCCTATCGCGTGGGGACCTACCGGACGTTTCGCCAAAGTCTCCATGCGCGCCTATCCGACGGACGCTGGCCGGTGTTGCGGGGCCTGCGAACACGCGACGACGATGACTTCACCATCGCGCTGCTCGACGCCTGGGCCGTCACCGGCGACATCCTCACGTTCTACCAAGAGCGTATCGCCAATGAAGCCTATGTGCGGACTGCCACGGAGCGGCTCTCGATTCTGGAGCAGTCGCGCCTGCTCGGATATCAACTTGGTCCAGGTCTGGCTGCGTCCACGCATCTGGCCTTCACGCTGGAAGACAATCCCGGCCTGCCGGCACAGGCGGCTCTGCCGATCACTTTGGCGGTCGGGACGAAGGTGCAGACAGTTCCCGGGCCGGATGAGCAACCCCAAACCTTCGAGACGGTTGAGGCCATCGAAGCGAGACCGGCGTGGAACGCGCTCCTGGCCCAGCAGACCTCCACGCAACCGCTGAGTTGGAACATGCCGGAGTTGTGGCTGTCGGGCAGTAACCTCGGCCTGACGGTGGGGGAGGTGGTACTGGTTGTCGTGGAAAGCGGCAGTGGTTTTGAAGCCTCAATCCGCCGCGTGACCAGGGTGATATCAGACCCTGATCGCCGCAGCACGAAGCTGTTACTCACAACCATGTCCACCAGTGCGAAAACTATCGCGGCGACTAAGCCGGGGGTCTATGTCCTACGAAGCCAGGCTTCGCCCTTCGGGCACAATGCGCCATTGCAGCCGCAATTCAATAGTAGCGGCGTGTTTCAAGGCACATTCAGTGAGTGGGCGTTGGACGCCGATGAGACGGTGACGCGCCTCACCCTCAGCAGCCGGAACGACAAGATCCTCAAGGATGGTTTCGTTGTCATCGAGCAAGACGATCCGGCGAACGGCACACGCATTTGGACGTTTGCCGTGGCGACCGATGTCGTCCATCGTTCAGTCGCGCGATACGGCATTGCCGGGAATGGAACGAGACTCAGTTTGAGCGCAGGTTGGACGAAAGCTTCGAGTTCGAAGTTGGATCTGCTGCGCACCATGACGGTCTCTGCTCAGAGCGAAGAACTCACCACGGCCGCCTTGCCGCTTCTATACCCGGTCTACGGTGAGATGCTGGCATTCGATCAACTGGTGGACGGTCTGATACCGGGGCGTCCTCTTGCCGTGACCGGTGTTCGCCAGGCGATTCGCCTGAAACATCCGGCCCCGTCACCATTCAAAGGGCACAAGGTCCCATGGGGTGGGCCTCAACCACCACCGGCTCTGGTGTTGGACGACGGGAGCTCAGTGTTGCTGCTGCCGGGCGATGTGCTTGGCATGACCGGCTGTCCGTCAATTGTGGATGGTTCATCGGTTCTTCCGTTGACGCCGGAGGACTTCGGGGCATCGCTGACGCAGGCTCCCTCGCCGTTGCTGCGGTTGCCGCTGATGGATCGGGACGGCCGTACGGGGCTCTTGGATATCGGCGCAGAGGAGATCGAGCTGGTCTCGTCGGATCCCGCCACTGAGACGGTGTCTGAAATTGTCCTCATCGACGAGGCGATTGGGACCAGCATCACCCAGGATCGCGATCGCACGACCGTGCAACTCGCAACGGCGTTGGTCAATGTATACGAGCGGGCGACGGTCCGCATCAACGCCAACGTTGCCGCAGCGACCCACGGAGAAAGCGTGAAGGAACCCTTGGGCAGCGGCGACGCGTCCACGCCGTATCAGCAGTTCATCTTGCGCCAACCGCCTCTGACCTATGTGAGCGCCGATACGCCGACCGGTTCAGCCTCGACGTTGAAGGTGTATGTCAATGAGGTTCTGTGGGAAGAGGTCCCGTTTTTCTACGGACACGGCCCCACCGAGCGTATTTACATCACGAGGCGAGATGACGAAGGCCGCACCACAATCCGCTTTGGCGACGGGATTTCTGGAGCGCGGTTGCCGACCGGCCAGAACAACGTGCGGGCCGAGTACCGCAAGGGCATCGGTCTTGGCGGACTCGCCCGGACCGGGCAATTGAGCCTCCTGATGAGTCGACCACTCGGATTAAAAGGGGTCCTGAATCCGGAGGCTGCGCAGGGAGCCGAAGATCCGGAGTCGAGAGACGACGCGCGTACGAACGCGCCGCTTACGGTGCTCACGCTCGATCGCGCGGTGTCGTTGCAGGATTACGAAGATTTCGCGAGGACGTTCTCCGGCGTCGCCAAGGCCCAGGCCGTCTGGGTCTGGGATGGCCGCAAGCGGAGCATTTTCCTCACGGTCGCCGGACCGGCTGGAGAACTGTTGGAGGAAGACGGCTCCGTCATCACGAAATTGAAAGCGTCATTGCGTACGTACGGAGATCCCTTTGTGGTGTTCACGGTGAAGCCGTACCGGCAGGCCTGGTTCGAAGTCGAAGGCACGGTCACGATCGATCCGGACCATGTGATCGAGGTGGTGATGGATGCGATATCCGCCGGCCTTCAGCAGCGGTATGCGTTCGAGGCCAGGGCCTTTGGGCAGCCGGTTGCGCTGAGTGAAGTGATCGCCGCAATCCAGGCGGTTCCCGGTGTCGTGGCGGTGGATCTGGACCGGTTCGCGCGCACAGACCAGTCGCTGCCGTCGATTCAGCCGCGCTTGATTGCCGATCGTCCGGCGATGGGTGCGGACGGGGTGGTGCCGGCGGCGGAACTGTTGTTGCTCGATCCCGAATCATTGACTCAACTGAAGGCGATCCAATGAATTCAGAAGCAGACAAACTGTATCAGCTTCTTCCCGCGATCTACCGCATTCGTGATGCGGAGCAGAACGGCGCGCTGCGTGCCTTGTGCGAGGTGTTGGCCGAAGATATCGCCGCGCTTCGGGAGAATCTCGATCAGCTCTACGACGATCAGTTCATAGAGACCTGCGCCGACTGGGTGGCGCCATACATCGGAGACTTGATCGGCTATCGAACCTTATACGCCGTTACCGATCGCACCCGCAGTGCCAGGGCGGAGGTGGCCAATACCATTGCCTACCGTCGCCGGAAAGGAACCGCGACCGTCCTGGAACAACTGGCCAGGGATGTCACCGGCTGGAATGCGCGGGCGGTGGAATTTTTTCAGTGGCTCGAAACCAGTCAATATATGAACCACCTGCGCCCGACCAATCTCGCGTCCGTGGACCTGCGGAATTGGGAAGCCTTGGAGCGGCGGGACACGGCCTTCAATGCGATCGCGCATTCCGTCGACATGCGGCGTATTGAGACACAGCAGGGACGCTACAATATTCCCAACGTCGGCCTGTTCCTCTGGCGCTTGGATGCGTTTGCGGTGCGCCGCTCGCCCGCCTTCCGCGTCGACGACGAACGGTTTCTGTTCAGTCCCTTGGGGAACAACCAGCCGCTCTTTACCCGACCACAGTCGGAGACGGACATCACGCACCTGGCCGAACCGTTGAACGTGCCGGAGCCGATCAGCCGCAGGGTGTTGGACACGTATCTTGCTCAATACTACGGCCCGCAATTGAGCCTGTTCCTCGAGGCGGACAATCTGGATACGAGCCTCGGGAAGGTGCAGGTCTGCAATCTGGCGGATAACGGTGCCACCTGGGCGCATCTTCCGGTGAGCAAGGTCTCGGTCGATCCGGTGCTGGGGAGAATCGCCGTTCCGCCTGGTACTCCGCCGGTCAATCTGCGCGTGACGTATCACTATGGGTTCAGCATGCCGACCGGCGGGGGATCGTACGAGCGAGGGAAAACCTTTGCGCTTGGCGGCGGCTTTGCGACGGTGACCCAGGGCCAGAGCCTGCAAGCCGCACTGACGGCAGCCCAGGCCGGCGGCATTGTGCAGATTGCCGACAGCGGGCGTTATGCAGAAACGTTGAGCGTGAACCTTCCTGCAGCCGCGAAGGTAGAAGTGCGCGCCGCCAACGAACATCGCCCGACGCTGGAACTCAACGGCGACTGGACGATCACCTTGGCGCCGGAGACGGAACTGACCTTGAACGGCCTGCTCATCACCGGCGGGCGGCTGCGCGTCGTTGCGGCGGGTGCCGTCGGCACTCGTATCCTGCGACTGCGCCACTGCACGCTGGTGCCGGGGCTGAGTCTGACCAGAGAGGGCGAGCCGGTGTCGCCGTCCGTGCCGTCGTTGGTGATCGAACGGGAGGGGGCCACCATCGAGATCGATCACTGCCTGCTGGGCGGCATCCGCGCGGTGGATAATACCGAAGTCTCAATGACCAATACACTCGTTGATGCGGCCTCGCCGACCGGCGTGGCCTATGCAGCTCTCGACGGCCAGGGCCCCGGCGGGGTGCTGAGCATCGTGAATTGCACGGTGATAGGCAAGGCGCATACGAAACGATTGGATCTCGCGTCGAATACGATCTTCGCGGCCGCCCTCGCCCCTGGCGACAGCTGGAGTCATCCTGTCTGGTCGGAGCAAAACCAGCAAGGCTGTTGCCGGTTTTCTTTCGTGCCGCTCAATTCGATTGTCCCCCGCCGGTACCGCTGCCAACCGGATTTGGCCGTGGAGGCGGCCCTGTTGGAAGCCGACCAGCCGAAGGGCAGCCTCACCGCTCCGCAAACAGAGGCTATCACGCTGGCGACGCAGGCGCGTGTCCGGCCGGCCTTCACCGCTCGCCGCTATGGGCAGGCCGTTTATGGGCAATTGGCAGGACATTGTCCGGAGGAAATCCTTCGTGGGGCGGACGATGAATCTGAAATGGGAGTGTTCCACGACGTCTTCGCTCCGCATCGGGCAGACAATCTGCACATTCGATTGCAGGAGTATCTGAGGTTCGGGCTGGAGGCAGGCATCTTCTATTCGACGTAACCTCCGGTCATGACTATGGAAGTGAAACGAACGATCTAGCAGGAGAGCGCACATGAGTGGCGATTACAGCCGTAAACGATTCAACCCCGAAAAGCTGTACCAGGGAGTGCTTCGGCAGCAGGGGCGCGTGGACCTCGATGCCGACTGGAATGAGTATGTGGATCTGCAGGATCGTCGCTGGCGCGCGGAGACCATCGATGTGGTGGGACGCTGCGGCGTGCCGGATGAGACGCCGGACGGATTCAAGATCGAAGTCAACGGCGGAGAATTGACCGTCGGACAGGGGCGGATGTATGTCGACGGATACCTGGCCGAGAACCATGGGACTGCGCCGGTACTCGATGCGACGATCGAAGAACAGTACGGCACCGCGGCGCTGCCGGTGAAGGATCAGCCCTTTGGAGGGCCGGTGACGATTCCGTCTCAGGTGCGGTCGCTGGTCTACTTAGACGTGTGGCGCCGGGAAGTCACATATCTGCAGGCGCCGGACCTTATCGAGCCGGCAGTGAACGTGGATACAACCACCAGGAACCAGACCGCCTGGCAGGTCAGGATACTGGGTGGCATCCCGGCGGAGGTCAATTGTGAGACGCCCTTGGAGGATGTTCCCGGTTGGCCGGCGAGAAATCGCCCCTCGTCCGCGCGACTGACGACCACCACGGTGGCCGTCACCACGGAGCCAGACCCTTGTCTCGTGCCGCCGACGGGCGGGTACCGCGGCCTGGAGAACCACCTGTATCGCGTCGAAGTGCACAGTGCGACGAACACGACGGCCAAGGTGAAATGGTCGCGTGAGAATGCGCATGTTGCGACCGCCCTGGTCGAAATCATGGCCGGCCGGACAACCGTGCGCGTGGAAAGCCTGGGGCGCGACAATGTGCTGCGGTTCAAGACCGGAGACTGGGTGGAATTGACCAGTGATGCGCGCGAGTTCGCCGGCTTGCCTGGTGAGATGCGCAAAGTGACGGTCGATGACACCAACAAGACATTGACGTTCACCCCGGCCTTGCCGATCGCCGATTTCCCCCAGGGAGTGGCCGATGCGACGAAACATCTGCGCGTGATCCGGTGGGATCAAACCGGGATAGTGCGCAAACCCGACGGATCGCAATTGGTCAACCTGGACCTCACCACCGACGGGTTGATCGAATTGTCTGCAGCCAATCCCAGTTTCCTGTTGGAGCATGGGGTGCAAGCGACTCTGACGGTCCAGGCAGGGGGGACAGCACAGAGCGGCGATTACTGGTGTTTCGCGGCCAGGACCGCGGATGCCGATATCGAACGTCTCGATCTGGCGCCTCCGCTCGGGCTGTATCACCATTATTGTCATCTCGCGATCATCGAAGCCGACGGAGACATTCACGATTGCCGGACCGTGTTCCCTCCGCTCACGGAGCTCACACCCGGCTGTTGCACGGTGGTGGTGCGGCCCGGTGAGGATATTCAGGCCGCCCTCGATTCCCTTCCGGAAGCGGGCGGATGCGTCTGTCTCAAAGTCGGCGAGCACGAAATTGAGGCGCCGATCCGGATCGAACAATCCAACGTGTCCTTGCACGGGGAAACCGTGGGGGCGCGAGTCGTGCGCAAGAACGGCACGGAGCTTCTGCACATCGGGCATCCCGACGGGTTGCTGTTGGAGCATGTCACCGTGTCGGGGGTGTCCTTCAAATTGGCGACCAAACCCCAGCAAGGACAAGGGCTGCAAGGGATGGTCACGGTGGACCGTTGCCGCGAGACCACAATCGAGCGCTGCGTCCTGCACGCGCAGACATTGAACCAGGTGGCCGGTCTCGTCATCAGCCGCAGCACCGATGTGCAGGTCATGCACTGCGTGATCGACAACGTGCAGTACGGAATCTGGACACTCGCCGACACGACCGGCCTCGTCGTGGTCGGCAACAGTTTCGATGCCGCGAACAAGCGCCAGAGCGACGGGGGTCTGGTGGCGCTGCTGTTACAGGACCTGTCGTTCCCGGCGCGCATTGAAGACAATCGTATCCTGGGTTTCGTGTTCGGTATTGTGCTGAACAACGGTCTTTTGACCGGCGCGCCTTTTTCGCTGGCCGCAGGATCGACCATTACCGGGAACTACATCGTGCGATTGGGTGTTGCATTAGAGAATGCCACCATCAAGGCCTTCGGGATCGATGTGGCCGCCGATGGCTGTGTCATCAGCGACAATATTCTTCTCTACAATTCTCCCGAGTACGGTGGCATCTCGGTGAGCGGCCGGAACGCAGTCGTGGAACGCAATCAACTCCGTTCGATGCTGAAAGAAGCCGGAACAGTCCGCCCCATCGCGCTGCTATTGGCCAAACTTGGCGCGAACGGCAGTCTCGGATCAATCGGGGGGAGGCTGTCGGGCAATCTTCTCCTCGGGGTCCAGGATGGGATTGTGGTGATCGGCAATGAAGGGGCCGAGCTGCTCGATAATCGAGTGGAGAGTGAAACGCAGGAAGTGGGATTCGGGATTCTGTTGGTCGCGTCCAGTCGCGCGCGTCTGCAGGGGAATCGTCTCACCAATACGACCTGGCCCATCGCGACCAGTGGTGGCACGGCCAATGTGCTGGTCGACAACAGTCTAATGCGAGGGGGCGGAGGCATCACGGCCGTCTTTCATACCTCCTTCACGTGCAGCCAGAATCGCGTGGAGGACATGCGGCATTGGGGCATTCTGAGTCTGGTCGGGTTTGCCAAGTGTGCCCTGACCGAGAACCGGGTGTTGAACTGCGGTTACCAACAGGCGCCGTCGATCGGCATCGGCGCTTCTCAGCAGCTTGGCGAATTGTGTGTGGAATCCTGTGAGGTGATGAATACGGGCGTGTCGCCCGACAACGCGACGATCAGCGCGCTCTCGTGGGGTGTCATCGCGGATTTGATTTTGGAGGCGCGCGTGCAGAGCAATTTGATCACCTACGCCAACGCTGCCTTGTTGGATGCCAATCTGGAGCACCGCGCGCTGTGGATGCGCGGCTGGTTGGAGCAGGCGATCACGTTGGGCTCGGGCCAGCTTGTCTTTGGATTCAGCGCGCAGATTCTCGACAACAAATTCCTGGGGCCAGGCCGGACGGCCTTAGTCGAGGTCGCCCAACAGAATGTGAGCGACAATCTGTTTCGCCGCTTCGAACGGCTCTTCTTCAGCAATAATTTTTGTTGGCATTTCAGCGTGGCCGCTCAAGGAACGGCTACGGTGTCGCTCTCGGCCAGGAGCGCGATTGTGATGGGCAACCACATCAAGACGAATGTGCCGATCCCGTCCGTGGATTTCCATGGCATGAAGGAGGCCGTCTATATGGGGAATCTGGCTCAGGCCAATCCCGTGAATTTCGGCGGCCTTCCGTCGCCGATCTCCGGCTTCAATCGACCATAGGTCTGGCAGGCAGCTAAAGGAGAATACAGATGGCAACCTTGAATCAGATGGTAGCAGAACAGGCGAAGGTGATCGGCGAGGCCAGGGCGTCCCTGGAGGCGGCATTCAAGAAACCACCGACCCAGGTCGCCACGATTGCGGCAAGGGAGGCGACGGTGGCCGAGTTAAAGACGCGGGTCGCCAATCTCGCCGAGGCCAAAGCCACCTTCACCCGGCAGATCGATCAACAGTCGACGGGATATCAGGCAGAGATCACGGCGTTGGAAAAAGCGATTGAAGAAGACAAGAAACGGTTCGGCGATCAACCGACGCCGACGCCTCCTCGCCCGATTCGGGGAAAGGGGCGGGGGAAATAACGGCTGCGGCTGCCTTGGTATGAGACGTCGATGGAGCGGGTCGAACAGGCCAGAACAACGTCCGTGCAGAAGCCAGGCACGCCGACACTGCGCCGGAACGCATCGCTGTCCGGGCCTGCCGGCGACAAATCTTCATCAGGCGAGTCGGCAGACTCGATAGAATCGCTTTCCATTTCCTCTCAATTCTTCCACCACCCGAACCGGTTCACGATCTTTCCGCAAGGACCGGCTTCGACCGAAGCCGCGGTGAGTGCGCCAGGTCCGATTCCATACCGGGCCGGCATGGAGCGGGCGTTTGCGGCTGATTTGTCAAGCGTACGGGCCTATTGCGGCGCCTCCGCTCTCCTGGCAGACAGCGGTGCCCGTGCCGCCGCTTGGCCGGAAACGATCGCCTTTGCGTCTGCCAACCCCGCTCCACCTGTGGTGGCGCATGAAGTCGCGCACATCCTGCAGTATCGCCGGACTGCGTCTCCGTCGATCGGCCGTGGTCGAGAGACAAGCCACCGCGATGCGGCGGAGCAAGAGGCCGGTCGCGCTGCGGCAAACTTCAAGGCCGGTGCGCCCATTCGCCTATTCGCCAGTCCGGTCGTGGCGCCGATGTTCTACACCGATGAGGAAGACCTCGATTCAGAGGAATTTCTTGCGGAACGCCCGCCACAGTTTGTGGATCAGGAGGTGGGAACCTGGGGCAATACGTGGCCGGCAAGTTTAGTCGCGCGCGAACGATTGCCTGTGAGCGTGCCCGCCACCCAGCGCAGTCATGCCATCGTGGAAGCTATTGCCCGGAAGGAGCCGATCGTGATTCTGCATGAATACGATCGACTCTGGCTCTATCGGCTGGAATGGGAAGGGCTTTCCAGCCGCTATTCTCGCTTCACCAACGCGGAAACGATCTTCCACGAAGGGACTGCGGAACGGGGAGATTACTCGGTGTCCAATGTTCAGGGGCGACCGGAAGTCGAGGCCTTCGTGACGGAGGATGGCGGTGTCCTGTCACCACCGGGCGCCGGCAAGTTGTTTGCCCACACCGGCGGAGAGTTCGAAGATCCGCTGGTGTCGACGTTTCAAAATGCGTCGGCCTTCCTCGGCGGAATGTACAAGGGGTTGGAGGCCGCCGATTTCGAGGCCTTGTCGGCAAAACTGCGTCGCATGGCGGCGCTCAATACGATCTTTCCGACCCCGTTTGCGATCGGCGCTGTTCGCGGCCTGGCCGACCAAATGCTCGGCTATGTGCAGTTGTTGAACCCCCGGCAGTGGGCAGCTCTCGAAGCGGCCGCGCGTGAAACAATCTTGATGCTGAACGATCCGGACGGGGAGGACCTGGCTACTACACTGGGGAAAGAGTTCGGACGAACCCAGGCGGCCACGGTGAACACCTTAGTCCAGCAGAGCCTGCCGGTTTTCGCTTACGAAGTCGGGAAGTTGATCGGCCCGACGATCATCGAACTCCTGCTCGCTCTGGTCGGCATTGAAATCGGCCCGGTGGCCATGCTCCAAAAATCACTGGCCGCCATGAAGCAGGTGCCTCGAGTCGCAGGTCTTGTCCGCGACGTGGCCCTGGTCCTGCCTGATCTTCCCATTGGTCCCTCGATGTCGTCGAAACTCATTCCAGATGAGGCACCGGTCGGCCAGGCTCTCACTGAGGCGCTTTCCCCGGAGGGCCTGCCGGTGCCAAGGCCGGTCCCGCGCGGGCTTCCCGATCTGTCATCGGAAGAACTGGCGTTTTTGGCCAAGACCGGCAATCCGACGGAGTTTCCCTCAGGCTTACCGCAAGAGCTGGCCGATCAGGAACTGGCAATCGTAAAACGTTCCCGGAAGGAGGCCATCAGCGGGGGCGATGGAACCTATGTCAACGAGGTGGATCTCGGGAACGGACACCGGTGGAGAGAGCAGCCCAATGGAACCTGGTGCCGGTTCTCAAATCGCCCCGCCAATTGCACCGTGCTGATCCAAGAGCTCGGCCACCAGGCGCCGGGGACCGTGGTGGCGTTTGCGGCCAGGAAGAGCAGCCTGCGAGACCTGTATTTCAGCTGGGCGGAAAACAGGGCGGGCGCCAAGGTTGAGGTGGCCTTGCTCCGGAGCAGAGGAACACCGGACTATCCGGAAGGGACGTATGTGGTGGTTGTCGGCGGCGCAGATGAGTTCGTCTATCCGGGGGACAAGAGCGAGCAATGGATCATGATCGCCCACAGTCATCCTGGTGCATCGGTACAGCCCGGTTATGCGAATCCTTCGGGCGTCGACATGCGGTTGAGCTTGCGCGGAACATTCGGCCAGACGAAGGGGCGTATCCAAAAATGGATCCATTCCCAGGCGCCGGACGGCACGTGGCGCGAGGTGGAATATGGATTAGATCTGGATCGTGAACAATACTACGTGCAACCCACCGGCGGAGCGCCGATCTTCTTCGATGAGCTCACTCCTGAAAACCTGCCGCGAGATGCCGCCCTCAGGTATTGGGAGCTGGAGAAGAGCGGGATGGAACGCGCGCGGATCGATTTGATGATCGAACAGAACGGCATCGAGTATTATCTCGGCTGGTATGCGCGGCAATTCCGATTTGAGCAGTAGGGCAGAGTGGCTGGACAGGCCGTGGATGGTGACTTCGGAGGTGTGTGATGACACGAAGGTTGCAGACCCAATCACGTCCTTCTGCGGGGCGCAATACACAATCCTGCTCCTGCGGCAATACCTGTCAGGATTGTCGCGCCAGACAGAACAGTACATTGCTGCCGCATGCCTGGACGGGTCCGGTGCCGTCGCTGGTGCCAGAAGTGCTCGCGTCGCCCGGAGCGCCGCTGGAGTCCCGACTCCGCGGGCAGATGGAGTCACGGTTCGGCCATGATTTCGGAAAGGTGCGTGTGCACCAGGATGGACGGGCTGCAGCCTCAGCCGCGGCAGTTCAGGCGAGGGCCTACACGGTCGGGCACCAGATTGTGCTGGGATCAGCCGCGGCCGGAATGATGGGCAGCGATACCATGCCGCTGCTGGACCACGAATTGGCGCATGTCGTGCAACAGGACCGGGCCGCGGGTACTTCGCATTCCGTCGGTGTCTTGCAACGTGCCGGTCTCGATGAGCCGATCGTCCAGGCTCCGTCCGCCTCTGCTTCGAGTGCGCCGGAGAACCAAGCCGCGGGATTGCCCGAGCCGGACTGCAACACACGCGTGGCCGATCTGTTCCTGCTCGGCGCCATTTCGTGCCCGCAGCGATCGGAATGTTGCTTTGCCCAAATCCATGACCGGAAGAATAGAAACCTCACGGGCATCTTCCGCGCAGACCATCAATTGGAAGGCAGGCCCGACTGCGAGTACGGGGACCAAAAACACCACGATTTCTGGCTGGCCAATCACTGGCGGATTGTCGAGATCACGACGTCGGCGCTGACGGTGATGAACATGTGCGGGCGCGAGGAAACGTTGGATGTGGAAGGGATCGGCACGGTCAAGGGAGAGCCGGCTTCGGCTACCGTTCCCGCTCGTGCGCCCTCTTCGGCGTCGCTGCCGCCGCACATTGTGGACCATACCCAAGGCATGTGGGGCAAGTCGCACAAGATCCACTACGATGATCAATGCAATGCGGTTCATTTCGTTCCCAATGAGCCAGGAAAAGAGACCAAGATGTATCGTTGGGACGCGGCGCAGCAGAGCTTTGTCAATGAACACGATCCCACCGATACCAAAACACCAGGTCAACTCGAGAAATTCGCGGGGGTGGTGTTGAAGGAGTATGTAGACGGCGAATGGCAAGGAACCAACTGTGGCGACATGCCGAGGTGGGCGTTGTGATCTCCGATCGAGGCCAGGTTCGCTGAACGAAGAGGAGTGGAATCAAGCACGATGCGAAGGACGGACCATTTCCACGGGCCTATCTCGATTTCCTCGGCTCGTGACGGGCCGGAGAGATCAACTCTTCCGCCAAGGGCACGTGCGGCGGCCAGGGATCTGACGGGGGCGCTGCCCGGACTCGGCATTCAGGCCGGGTATGAGTTTGGGCGCATTCCGATCTTCCCGGTGAGCCGCGAACGCCATCGAGTTCCGGATGTTTCCAAACCGACCGACCACGTGGAACGGGAAGCAGAGCAAATGGCACGCGCTGTTTTACAGCAGCCGGCCGGATTTTCCCGGCAGCAAGAGGGGCTAGGCATCCGGGACACCGCGACGACGTCCGACGTGCATTCGGCCGACACCAGCGGACAACCGCTGGCCCCGGCTACGCGGATGTTTTTTGAAACACGTTTCGGTGTCGATCTTGGTCGCGTGCGAATTTTTTCAGACTCCCGTGCGGCGCGCGAGGCCGAATCCATCAACGCGAAGGCCTTCACCACCGAGGAGCGGATTGTGTTTGGATCCGGAGCCTACGCCCCGGAGACCGCATCGGGACGTGGGCTCATGGCCCATGAGTTGGCGCATGTGGTTCAGCAGCGGACATCCCGGGCGCCTTCAAACCGACTCTATCGCAGCCCGCAGGACCATCCCAACGAGACGCAAGCCGAGGTACAACGACTTGCGGAGGAAATGAATCAGCTCGCGGTGAAGAACGCCTGGGCCGGGGTTGATCGCACCTATCGGCAGATCGAGACGCTGGGCGACGGTGCATTTGCTCTGGCGCAGGATCCGGCCGCGCTTCACTTTTTAGGGGCCCAGGCTGCCAGGAACCTCGGCGACATCCGGCGCTACAAGTCTCTGATCCAACGGGCGACAACGGCGCTGCTGGCTACGGGGCGTTCCCCTGATGATCAGCAGCTAGCCATGCTGCAGGGAGAACTGACCGCGATTGATCAGGCCTATGGCGCGGTGACGATCGCGCCACGATCCAAGCGGTCGGCAAATGCCAAGAAAGGTGAGTCGGTGGGACCCGAGTTGGTGCCGGCCGTGATGCCGTTTGCCGGAGATCAGCGCGTGAGTATCGAACGCGCGCGAGCGCAGATCATGGAGACCGGTTCATTTTCCGGGATGTTGCCGGCTGGAGCCTATACGCTCGGAACGGAATCGTTTGCGGTCATCGCGGGCACCAATGTTCCGCAAGTGCTCTGGGGACCGTAATTCAGCCGTCGTTCTCATGCCCTCCGGTTCCCCTTTCATTCTTGCCTGCTGAGAATGTGACTCGCGCGAAGGCGATGACGCATGAGTGCGGGTCAATCTGATGGTTGAACGGAATGCGGTGGAGTAATGTCTCAGCGGATACGCGCGTGACTTGAGCGTTGATCAGTTGCGGTAGCGGGCGGCGCTGTGAAGGAGCGGCTTGCGAGCGATGTGCTACTCACTGAGCTCGGAGGCACAGGTCTGCATGAGCTGTTCGCGCACCTGCGCGGGAGGAAATTGCGAGGCTGCGGCGTACACCTGTTCGTACCAATTCAACACCGGCTCGTTGTCCTTGCGCACCGCCTGTTCGTAGACGAGGCGGCAGAGTGTGAGAAACGCCGCATAGTCGCGCGTGATCCATTCCGCAGCCAGGTCCGGTAGGGGACGGTCCTTGATGTTTCCCCAGGCCCAGGCGCGGGGAAACCCGTATTGCATGGGTGAGACAAGCCCGCTGGTCTCGATGACCAAGGGCGCGATGACATCGGCCACCGTCTGCGCGCCGCACAATGTCGCCTCCCGCACGAACACCCGCGTTGGATGTTCCAGCATGGCCGGAACCGTAGCCAGGTCGATCTGCACGTCCAGTTCTTCCCCATACAACTCACGGATGCGCCCTGCCTCGCAGAGGGCTGCCGCATTCTCTTCTCCGTCCGGATACGACTCACCCAGTCTGCACGTCGCCCGCCCTACCGGTTCCAATGGATGGAGTTGCAGCAGCGAGGCGCCTTGTTCGACGGCGAATTCCGCGACCCAGTCCAATTCGTGGACGTTGTGGAACGTCAGCGTGAAGATAAACCCGAAGGGAATCCCAGAGGCGCGCAGCGCGGGGAGGCGGGCGCACATCTCATCGAAGGCCCGCGGCGAATTGCGCATGAAGTTGTGTGATTCAGGAATGCCGTCCAGGCTGATTGCGACGAGGTCGCAATCAGCCCGTAAGACGTCCAACTGGCGTTGCTCGAGGAGCATGCCGTTCGTCGTGACCGTCGTCACGAGACCCGCGTCATGGGCTGCGTGCAACAGCTGCCCCAAGGCAGGATACAGCAGGGGTTCCCCGCCGGATACTGACATCACCTTGTAGCCGATGGCGGCCGCATCCGCGACTGCCGCCTGCAACAGATCGATGTTCAGCTGCTCGGACACCGCCGGTCCCGAATCCGAGTAACAATGCAGGCATTGTAGGTTGCAGCGTCTACCCGGATGGACCTGCAACGTCGGATATTGTCCGGCTGGTCCTTGCATGGCCGGCGATTAGCCCCGCAGCGTGAACTTGATTTGTGCGATATCCGGCCGAGGGATGCCGTTGATGAGGATGTGGAGATCCCGCAATTCCTTCAATTTTGAGAGGGTCCCCAGGTTGGCCTTGAAGTTGGCCACGCCTGTCTGCACGGTGCCGATGACGACTTCGGGGTGTGGTGTGCCGACCTCGTGCCAATCGATCACTTTGACGCCCTTCAGTCGTTTCTTGATGGTGCTTGCTGCTGCGCTCAGCTTCACAGACCCGCGCCCACTCGGTTGTTTGGCCATCGAAGCCCTCCTTTGTGTGGTAGTGGTTGTGCGCATTGTGACGCACGTGGTGATGAGATGACGGCACCATACAACTTCTTGTGAAAAACGACAAGTCCAACGGGCTCCCAGCCGGCGGGCTCGATCCTGGTGGGGCGAGCCTGCGGCGAGTAGTCAACCGGAACGATCACGGATGGTACGTAGGACTGCCGGCGAGTGGCCGTGACACAGCCAATCAGGGCGTTGAGCCCACCGTCAATTTGAAGGGGGTGTGTTCGGAACAGCCTGGTTAAGTGCCCATGGCGGCCCAGATTTTCTGGGCCTGTTCTCCGGTAAATGTCATGTCGTCCTGCGATGAGGAGCTGCGCTCGAAATACAAATGCAGTAAGCCGCCGCCATAATGCGCCTCGCGGACCAGATCGAGATTGATTGCAACTTCACCGGCACGTTCTTCGTCGTTCACCTTCACGAATCGCATGAGACCGTCTCCTTCCTGAAGAACTGTTCAGGGTTCCACAAGGGTACTGAACAGCGAGCATACCTCAGGCCGCTCAAACGCGTGAGCGAAGGTTGGAAACATGCGTGTTCCTGACGGGTGGCGAGGACCACGTCAGGTGGTTGGGACCCCCCTGGTCCGTATCAACCAGCGGAGTACAAGCCGTCTGTGACAGTGCATGATGTGTGGCGCCTGGAGGGCGACAGGCGTGAAGTCTACGGTAGGCCATGTATCTACGTAGGACAATTCGGCGCGGTACAAATGTGAGAGAAACTTGTGCCTGCCGCTCTTCCTGCTAGAGTGATGGTGAGGCGAGTGTCTTACCAATTACCCGTTACACAGTAAGGAGCGCATATGGCCGACTTGTTTGCAAAACATCCCAATACCGTCAAAGATGTGATTGTGACCGATACAATTTGTCCATTGCACAAGGAGCCGGTGAAGGTGCAGTTCGAAATGAACGGCGTACAGGGAAAGGTTACGGCCCGGGAGCAATGCTCCATTCTGCACGTAGGGGAAACCTGCAGCGAGGAATGCCGGAACAACCCTGAAATCCTTAACGCCGTGCATCGGAAAATGCAGGAGTTCCGGGACGAGTCGGCGCGGGAGATTCCGATCATCGCGACGCCATAGAAGAGAGGCTCAACGGCGACGGCGTACCCGTCTGGAAGCCGCGGCCATGAGTGGTGAGCCGCCTTCGCTCCCGGTGCGGAGGCGGCTGGTTTCGTATCCGGTCAGTGACTCCTCTTTCCCCTCGGCCACCACGTCTATCAATGATTCCGTTCATTCGTCGGTTGCATTCGACTCGCCTCCTTTCATAGAGGCACCAGCTGGTCGAGTGCCGTTCCTCAGCCTTCCTGCACCCCGATCGCTACGTGCTGTTGCTTGCCTACGCGGTCTCTGTGGACCACCAGACTTGTGCCGCTCGTGATGTGTGGAGCTGGTGTGGGACGCAGGTGGTCGGGATGGCGAAGCGATCAACCACTCCGGCTGCTGCTCCACTGCGATCGGCGCTGCCCAAGCCGGTCGTCACCTATGACGATCCGGAATGGAGACTGATCGACGATTGTTGTTATGGCGCGCTGGATGGCTCTGTCATTACTGCCAAACGAGGGCTTAGAAGCGACCTGGCCAGCATTCCCCGTCTCTTCTGGGCGATCATCGCCTCGCACGAATTCTTGCTCATCGTGCCGATCATGCATGATGTGATCTATCGATGCGGAGGGAAGGTGGGCGTGCCTCACGGTGAAGTCGAGCCGGCCGGCAGGGTGTTCGATCGAAAAGTCGCAGATGATGTGTGTCTTGAATTGATGACGAGGTCGAACATTTCCGATTGGAAACGGAATGTGGCCTATCTGGCCGTCCTGGCGTTTGGCCCGTCATCCTGGCGACAAGTCTGACGGGTGGGCAGAGACGCGTGTCAGCCTTGATCTGATCCTACCGGGGTGCGAGCCCTCAGGCGGAAACAATTTCCATGGTATGGGGGGACAAGCGGGAGGCGAGTCCCGGCTGTGGTTGGCGGGGCGGCTAGCGAGCGATATGCCTGGAACAGGCGAGGCACGGACCACTTATTTGATGAACGGCTGCCCGGACTGTTGCCACTCGTCGAGGCTCATGACGACGGCGGTGGTCTTCGTGAATCCCAATTCCGCGAGAGATTGTGCCGCGAGAGACGCGCGGTTGCCGCTTTGACACTGGAGGTAGAGTGGCTTCGCCATCTGTGGGGCGGCGGGTGACCCGACATGTTTCCAGATCTGAAACTCGAGGACCCCACGAGGAATATTCACCGCGCCGGGCACGTGACCCGCAGCAAATTCATGCGGCTCGCGCACATCGATGATGATTGCCTCGCCGGGACTGTCCACCACCTTCCGATAGTCTTCCATCCCGATCGTTGTGACGTGTTGCTGCGCGGCTTGAATTTTCTGCAGGACGGCCGGTGGGAGGGTTTGGGCGAAGGTGCCGGATGAAATTGGGCACAGGACACCGGCAAGGGCGATCAGAGAGAATACGATCAGTCGATGCATAGGGTGATCCTTTTCATTGGCAGCAAGCGGACGTGGTGAATAGTCTTGAGTGTTGACAGCAGGATTACTCTACGCCACTCGTGAGCGAGGCTCAAGCGCGGCGGGGAGTGCGAGACGCGTTGTGGTCGGGATAGAGACAGCCAGAAAAGGATGGGATGATGGGAGTATCATGATGTGCATCATGGTAGGTGCGTTGAGCGCTCATTTGTGGGAGAGGGAGCCGTGTAGGTGATTCACCAGAAGGAGTCTGTCTTCATGACGTGACGGAATCACACGAGAATCGTTCCGATGAGGAGCAACTGTATGAAGATAGTCACCGTCTTTATCTTACAGCAGCAAGAATGTGTGTTGGGCTGCTCTTGCGATAGTCGCGTGAGGACGGAGACGGATTGCGTGCACGGGCTTCGTTTTCGCACGGTACGTACTGAGCGAAACCGCTCGGCCCCAGTACGAACGCGTGGTGTCAGTCGGTAGAGAGGCTGAATTTTCGCGGGCCACCACTGTGAGCGGGTACGCATTTCGTGAGTGAGCTGGTGGCATGGGATGTGCTGACTCTCAGGTCACACCGAGGGGCACCCACAGCAAGATCATATGCTGGTGATGTGGATCGCCAATGTCGAAACAAAGTTTTGCAGAGGGAAGGGTCATGAAAATTCTGGTGTTCTGTGTGTGTATGAGTCTCGTGTTGCCGGTGGTGAGTGACGCGCGCTGTCGAACGGTGGGGGAGAGTGCCAGCTTGGGAAGTGAATACGGGACGTTCCCGCTCTATCCGGCGGAACGCCTCGTTGCGGCCGGGCAGAAGCGTGACAGTGTCGCGATGCAGTGGGCCGGGTATGGTATTGGGCTGCCACTGTTTGTCGTGGCGATGCCGTTTGCGATGGTCGGTGCGGTTGCCGGTGCCGTCGCACATCCGTGGACGACGTGTGAGGAGATCGAGGGGCGTCGCGAGTCGCCAGAAGATCGCCTCTCATGGGTGAAGATGTAAATTCGCGTGATCGCTACCTCGTATGGAGGCGAGTCGTGTTCCTACCGGGGATGGCTGTCCCGCCCGTGGTTCTCGACTGGCTACGGAATCTTGCCGGTGGCAGGCCGAACTCTCGTTTGAACGCACGATTGAAAGAGGGTTCGGATTCATAGCCGACCTCTCCCGCCACTTCAGCGACGCTCTTGGATGTCGACGCAAGCTGCTGAGCCGCCAATTGCAGCCGCCAACGCGTGAGGTATCCGATGGGGGTATCGGACAAGTAGTGTCGAAAGCGCTCGGCGAGCACGGAGCGGGACAGTCCCACCTCGACGGCCAGCGTGGCGATCGTCCAGGGTCTGGCCGGATCTCGATGCAGGCATGCCAGGGCTTTGCCTACGGCCGGGTCACGCAACCCGGCCAGCCAGCCGCTCTGGGTGGCGGGCAGTTGTGCCACATATCGCCGCAATGCTTCAACGAACAACACCTCGGATAGTTTCGCGAGCACCGTCTCCCCGCCGGGGTCTGCTGCCTCGGCTTGTCCCACCGAATAGCGGAGCGAATCCTCCAACCATCGCCCTGACGGTTCGTCGCGAATGTGGAGCTTCATCAGCGCAGGCAGTCCCGCAAGGAACACCTGACTCAGGTGCCGCTCGCACGTCAGGTACCCGCAGATCAACTTTGTCATCTCGCCGCCGCCCCCGTATTGCGAGAGCATCCGGCCCTCGGCCAGCACCTGTTGCAGGTGCGTAGAACTGTCGACCGGTTTCACTGGCGGGCCGTTCCCCATCACATGCGCATCACCGTGAGGAAAAATGACGAGGTCTCCCGCGATCAACGACAGCGGACGCGCCTCACTCTCGATACGAGCATGGCCGCGCCCTTCGGTCAGGAGATGAAAAATGATCACATGCTTCGAAGCAGCGGAGAGATACGAAGCCATTGTGTCCGCATCCGGTTCGCGCATACACCAGGGCGCGGAGAATTCTCCGTGGAAAAACACGGCGCCGTCGAGCTTTACGGCCTTCAACACTTCGGACAGGACATCCATGGAATATACGCTCGCCATGGGCCAGGTTTCGGCTAACCGGTTCGGACGCCGGGATAAGGACGAGTCCAGGGTACCATGCTCCTGCTAAGAGAGCCAGACGCGCGGATAAGACGCCCGCGCTGCATCTCGCTAGAGTGGTCCCACGACAGCATGGTGAGTACGCCAACACGACAGAGATCGAGGAGGACATCATGACGACCAGCACGCTGACCACGGAGATGGATGGGTTGAAGCAGACACTTCAACAGATTTGGACGGCAGGAGACTACGACCGTTTTTCACGCTACCTGGAAGGTGGCGCGCGCGAATTCTACGAACGGCTGCCGGTCGCGCCTGGTGCAATGCTGCTCGACGTCGGGTGCGGATCCGGCCAACTGGCGTTGATTGCCGCCAAGGATGGGCTCGAGGTTACGGGTGTAGATATTGCGCCAAACTGGGTGGAGCGGGCGCGAGCGCGGGCGCAGGCCGAGGGGCTACGGGTCAGGTTCGATCAAGGCGATGCGGAGGCGTTGCCCTATGCCGACAAGTCCTTCGATTTGGTGGTGAGCATTCTCGGCGCCATGTTCGCACCACGTCCGGATCTGGTCGCGCAGGAGCTGTTGCGTGTGTGCGTCCCGGGGGGCACGGTGGCGATGGCGAATTGGACGCCCCAGGGTTTCGTTGGGCGGATGTTCAAGATCGTTGCGAAGTTCATCGCACCTTCCGGGATGCCGTCGCCGGTGTTGTGGGGGGAGGAAGCCATGGTCCGCGAACGACTCGGGGCCGGTCTCTCCTCGTTGCACATGGCGAGGCGAGTCTACCGACTCGACTATCCGTTTCCGCCTGCTGAGGTCGTGGACTTCTTCCGCCAATACTATGGTCCGATCAATCGCGCCTTTGCTTCGTTGGACGAATCCGGTCAGGAGCGCTTACGGGCAGAGTTAGAACTGCTTTGGTCCCAACACAACCGGGTGCAGGGCGGGGCCACAGTGGTGGAGGCGGAATACTTGGAAGTCATCGGCACGCGGGCGTAGGACCTTCAGAGCAATCAACCAAGGAGGGGCATCATGTCACAGGCATTGACCAGCGTCGAACGGGAGCAAGCCGTTGGGCTATACGATCTGAGCAATATTAACAAGATGAAAGACCTCGTCACCCTGGCACCGGAAGCGATGACGGCGTTTATCGCGTTCGACAAAGCCGCCCTGGCCGACGGAATCATTCCCAAAAAGTACAAGGAGTTGATCGCACTGGGGGTCGCCTTTACGACGCAGTGCCCCTATTGCATCGATATCCATGCGAACAGTGCGCGGAAAGTGGGTGCGTCAGAACCGGAGCTGGCTGAAACTGTGCTCGTCGCGGCCGCGTTGCGCGCGGGCGGGGCCATCACTCATGGCACCCATGCATTGAAATGAACACGAATGGAGAAGTCTTGGCGGGCGAGGGAGCGTGGAGCTGATGTTCCGGCCGCATGCTCCCTCTGGGGGAAGGGGCTTATCGGATGTCGAAGGAGCATGTCATTGGTGTGCATTTGGCATGACGGTCGGGCCGATATGCTGTGAGAGACGTGAGGTCGACCCTGGCGTCCGATCGGTCAACGCGCTCCTGTACGACCGGGGGTGTGGCGAATTCAGGATCCCGGCGTTGCCTCGATGGTTGAGTGAGTTCCGAACAGCAACACGAATTCAGAGCCGCCGCCTTCCCGTGGTTGCACCCAGGTTCGTCCGCCATGCCGATGTGCAATTTGTTGGACGATGGCCAGTCCCGCGCCGGTGCCGTGCACCTCGCGTCCCACGGCGCGTTGGAACAGGTGGAAAATCCGTTGGGCTTGGTCCGGTTCAACCCCGATCCCGCGGTCCCGCACCGCGAGGCCGACTAGGCGGTCGGTGCCTTCCATGAGGCTATAGGGAGCCAAGTCGATCTCAGGGGCTTGCCCAGGCCGGTGAAATTTCAGCGCGTTCGCAATCAGATTGTAGAGTGCTTGCGTGACCCAGGTCTTGTTGACACGGTACGAAGGAAAGTCGGTGGCGACCTGGATGTGTGCGCCCGTGCGCCGGATGGTCTCATCGAGTTGAGTCAAGGCCGCTCTGACCAGATCTTGACCGCGGACCACCTCATAGGGCATCTCCATGCGTTGTGCCCTCGACAGCACGAGCAGATCCTCCATGAGTCGATCCATCCGCTCCGCGGCTCGAATCACGCGGTCGAGGTAATCGATGCCCTTCATATCCAGGCGGTCGCCGTATCGTTCGCGCACCAAGTGCGAGAAGTTCGAGATGGATCGCAAGGGCTCTCGCAGATCGTGCGAGCTGACGTACAGGAGGGTTTCCAAATCGCGATTGCGCTGCTGGAGCTCGGCCGTGCGCTCCTGCACGCGGTGCTCCAATTCTTCATGGGACCGTCGCAATGCCTGCGCCGCCTGCTCACGATCCGTGACGTCGCGCGCGATCGCGTAGAGGATCCCGTCCGGATGCGGCGAAGATTTCCACGACAGCAGCCGCCAGGAGCCATTCTGGTGTTGATAGCGGTTCTGAAACTCCAGGACCGGTTCACCCCTGCCGATCTGGCGTTCGACCTCAAGCAGTGTACTGGCTCGATCATCGGGATGCACGAAGTCGAGGAAAGGCCGGCCCATCAGTTCCTCGAGGCTCCAGCCTAACGTGCGGGTGAAGGCCGGGCTCAGCCGGATGAAATAGCCTTCGGCATTGGCGATGCAGAGCATGTCCAACGAGAGGTCGAAGAAGCGGTCGATGTCCGTTTCCGCCTGCCGGCGCGTAATCGATTCGCTGTCGAGTTTGCGACGGAGCAACTGCACATGTGGATTGTCAGACGGGGAAGGTGAGGAACTCGTCGTCATGGGAGAATCTTAGTAAAAATATCACGGTCGTTCAAGGCTGCTGGGCGTATCCAATTCCTTCCCGGTCTTGACTTCGTTCAGGCATCGCCTATACTCCGGTCGCAACGACGGGTCATGGCTGTTGGTATCCACAGTGGAGGACTGCGATGCGGAGAACAGGAGCTGGTTTCGCCGGTGTATTGATGCTCACGATGGCCATGAGTGCTATGCCGGATGCGGGACGCGCCGATTGTGTGGATGGTGTGCGCAACGCTACACCGGAAGAAGTGGCGTTTGCGGCCAAAGCGGAGGCGGCCCTGGCGGCGGCTTTGCCGGCACCCATTCCGAACAGCGAGCGGCGTGGCGGACCCTATGATTTCGCCCGGCAGCCGCGGCTCTCATTCTGTAAAGGCGATCAGGTGGGTGCGTTTGTCCCGAGTGCGGGTGGCGGGTATGTGTACAAGTTCCCCAAGGCGGAGGCCGAGCGCCTGTATGTCGAACGCAAGGCGGTGGAGAAGCAGATTGAAGAGGCGGAGAAATTGCCGCCGGACAAGGATGCTGAACATCAGCAGGTACTCGCGCAGATGAAAGCCGCCTACAACGCGGCCCCACGTCGCAGTCGGAAAGATCCTCCCTTCACGCCCGAGCAGCAAGCGCAGGTGGATCGTGCAATGGCCGAAGGAAATACACACGCAGATGCGGCGAAGAAGCTGGTCAGCGACCATGTCGCATCAGTGAAATCCCAAACCGACCAGCTACGCGCCCAAGCCAAGCGGTTGGAGTCCTATCCGCAGGAGTTTGCCGTACGCTTCGCGATAAACATGGAGCGCTTCCCGGAGTCCGTTCCGATGTTGGCGACATTCGGTGTGCCGAGTGCCCGCCGTAGCGGAGGCCTCGCCGTGCATAACGTTGTGATGGCAGTCGAGGGACCGGAAGGAGCGGCGCGTCAAGCCCTGTTCGATGCGGTGGACAAGGTCTACCTCCAGGGCCTCGTCGGTCAGCCGTTGCCCGAGGTCGAGGCATCGAAAGCACGGGCCGAGCGAAATAGTCAGGTTGCGCCTGCAGGGAAATAGACGTCGAATGGAAAAATCCTTGGTGCTCTCCCGGTCCCGGACTACACTGTGACCATGGAGACACAGCACCAGAGAGGCAGGGGAACCGGCGTCGGCATCTTCGCCGGGTTTCTTGTCGGTTTCCTCTGGTTTTTTCTCAGCTTCGCAGCCATGTTCAATGGCGTGTTTGTCTTCCTATTGCTGCTGGTTCCCGCCTACGCTCTCTCGGGAGCGCTTCTCGTGTGGATCTTCCGGCTTCCACCGTTTCATGCAGCCATGTCCCTCGTGGCTCCGGCGTTACCCTGGGTGGCCTGGTTGTGGCCCGCGACCATCTCGAGCTCCGGTTGGCTGAAGTCCCTCGCCTGGCCCGTTCTTGTAGGCACGGCCTTTGGGATGAGTCTACTCGGTGCCCAACGCGTAGCGGCCAGGCATCGACGCAAGCCGACTCAGCCCGATTCGGCTCTTGCCTAGCTGCTCATCGCTGCCTCGCCACCCATTCATCCCTACCGGGCTTCTGTCATGTGGTGAAGATCTGCAAGTGGGTACCCCCCGACAATCAGGCGTTTTCTTTTTCCATGGACGCAATGAAGCTATCTGCTTCGCTGATGGAGGCGTTGAGATCCTTGATCAGCGCGTCGATGTTTCCTTCCACTGTAGTCAATTCACTCTTGAGCGAAGCGATGGCCTGCGCATTCAGGTTATGCTTCAGAAACAAGACATGGTCTTTGAGCTTGGCCAAAACCGGGTCCATCTTCGCCTCCGCGCGTTTCATGGCCTTGATCAACTGCGCATACTGGGCTCGCGTCTGCGTAAGCTGCTTCTGGCTTTTCTGACGCAGCGACGCGTTGGAATATTGCTTTAATTCGCCTTCCCACTCTGCAAAGAGCGCCTCCGACACATCTTCTACTGAAGCGATGCGGGTACGTACGGCTTGCGCGCGCTTCTCGCTCTGTTGATACTCGTCATTCAACACATCGTACTTATCCTGCAACTCGCCGCCCTGGACGTTCAACGTTTTGGTAAAGCGATCGAGCGCCGACTTGAATTGTTCTTTGGCGTCCTGCTGGGCGTCCCGCGCTTTTTTGACATCACTGACCATCAGGTCGCGTTTGTGATAGCCGAGTTTTTCCATCGTTTCATAATAGGCGGTCTGACAGCCTGAACCGGTGAGGCCCGCGAGGACGAGTCCCCAAGTCAGGACGAAAGGAGCGAGTCTGCGAATGCCGACAGGATACCGAACGTTCATCATGTCATCCTTCTCCAGGCGATGCATTCCGGCCTCATGTCCGGCCTCATGCTGAGTGCCACCGCCGATCGTGGTGAGTCCGTTTGAAGAATATCCGCCAGGCTGATTGCCTGCCACCGTCACTGTAACAGACCGATCCTGCTTCTTCCATTGTTCTTGTGCCCCGCAGAGGCCTTGTCTGGACAGTGTGTGTAGATCCTGGCATGCTCCGCAGGACGAAAGATGAGCCCATCTCCCACGCGAGCGGGAACCAATCCCTTTGGAAAAGGAGTCAGGAGCATGCCGACCAATACCGTCCGACTTCACCGTGTGCTTCGCGCGACGCCGGAACGAATTTATCGGGCGTTCCTCGATGCAGATGCGATGGCGAAGTGGCTGCCGCCGAACGGGTTCACCGGGAAAGTGCATCACATGGATGCCAAGGTGAATGGCACCTTCAAAATGTCGTTCACGAATTTCACCACAGGAAAGAGCCATTCATTTGGCGGGACATACTTAGAGCTCACGCCGTACGAGCGGATCCGCTACACGGACGTGTTCGACGATCCGAACCTGCCGGGGGAGATGCATGTGACCGTTACCTTGAAACAGGTGTCGTGCGGGACCGAGATGACCGCCGTGCAAGAGGGGATCCCCGAGGTAATTCCCGCGGAAGCCTGCTACCTCGGCTGGCAGGAATCGCTGACCCTGCTGACGAAACTCGTCGAGGCGGAGATTCCCGACTAGACATCACGCGTCCGGCGGAAGGTCGTCCGACGGCACGTCGCGTATCTGAATTGAATCGACTCGTTGCTGCGCCAGCACGTCTGAGATAATGACGACCTTGTCTCCGGCCCGGAACTGCTCACGATCCTTGAGGATGCGGAATGCCGTTTGGAGCGTTTTTTCCGGGTCTGAACTGAAATCGATTTTAAACGGATAGACCCCGCGGTTCAGCAACATGGTCCTCCGGGGTTGGCTCATGTTGGTAAAGGCATAGATGTTGGTGGCGAAGGGGCGACAATTCGCCACGAGGTCAGCCATGATCCCGCGTCTGGTAATCACGACGATGCCCTTGGCCTTGACCCCTTCCGCAAGTTGCACGGCCGCTGCCGCCAGCTGCTGTTTATTGCCTGCATCACGCAAGTGTTTCGCAAATTGGAGTCCCGGTATCGTTTCAGATTTGAGCGCAATCCTGCGAAGATATTCGACGCACTTGACCGGATATTTGCCCACCGTGGTTTCGCCGGACAGCATGACGGCATCAGCTTCTTCGTAGATTGCGTTGGCCACATCGGTGACCTCGGCGCGGGTGGGGTGTGGATGGTGGATCATGGATTCGAGCAAATGTGTCGCCACGATCACGCGTTTACCGTACTCGGCGCAGAGTCGGACGATCGTGCGTTGGACGTTTGGGAGATCCTCGAGATTGATTTCTACGCCCAAATCTCCACGCGCCACCATGATGCCGTCCGATTCTTTGATGATGGATTCCAGGTTACGGACCCCTTCCTGATCTTCGATCTTGGCGACGATCTTGACCCGTCCGACCTTGTCGCCCATGAGCGCCTTTAGTTGCTCGATGTCTCCGGCCTCCCGGACGAACGAAAGCGCGATGAAGTCCACATCCCGCTCCAGGCCGAACAGGATATCCTTCGTATCCTTGGGCGTGATGGCCGGAAGATTGACGCGCACGCCGGGGAGATTCACGTGGCGTTTGCTTTTCAACAGCCCGCCGTCCAGGACGCGGCATCGCATGTGGCGTTCATGCTTCTCCAGCACCTCGAAATTAATCAACCCGTTGTCCACGGTGATCCGGTCGCCCACGTTGACCGCTTCGAGAAGGTCGGCATAATTGATGTGGATCGAGCTTTCCTCGACGTTCAAGGGTCCGCGCGTCGTGACGGAGACGATCTCCCCTTGTCGCAGGTTCAAGTCGTTGGAGAGATCCCCGGTGCGGATCTCCGGACCTTGTGTGTCCAGGAGAATGGGGATGGGGAACTTCACCTTCCGATTCAGGGTCTTGATGTGCTGGATGACCTTGGCGTGGGATTCGTGGTCGCCGTGAGACATGTTCAGGCGGGCGATGCTCATGCCGGCGTCGTAGAGTTTCTGCAGCATCTCGTAGGATTCTGTCGCCGGGCCGATGGTGCAGATGATGCGAGTCTTTTGCATGCAGTGCTCCGCGTGAGGTGAAGACACATAACCAACGCCGTCGATTCGAGGGCGATCAGTCAGGCGACGGCGACGTGATACTAGAAGAAGCGGGCTAACCGGGTCCATTCTACTTTTTCTCGCGAGACTCGTCCACGATTGCTGTCGCGACACGATACCATGGCGTACCCGGTGGATAGGCGCTGACGTCTTCTCGGAAGCGTTGACGGTTCACCATTTGGCCCCAAAGGCGTGCTTGATCCACCGGACGACTCTGGTATATGCTCCGCCTTCGTGAATTGTTTGCCCATGTGACGAATCGAACATGACCATCAATCGGCAGGGCATCGGCATTAGCATGGCGGCGGCGATGATGATCGCCAGCTCCGCCTGAGCCTGCCTGCCACCGAACGTCGTGCTGATGCAGCAGAGGCCCCTGGCGGATTCAACCCCACCAGGGGTTTTTTATTGTTGAATCAGGTTGAGCCAGCGAAAGGACGAACAGACATGGTGACCGCGCAGTCGATTGAGGCCGCGGCCTCGCGTATCCAACCGTCAATCTACGAATCACCACTGGTCCATTCCAGGACCTTGTCGCGGCTCACCGGCAACACGATCTTCCTCAAGCTCGAAAATCTTCAAATGACGGGGTCGTTCAAGGAGCGGGGGGCCCTCAACCGGATTCTCATGATGACCGATGAGGAGCGCCGCCGCGGCGTCATTGCGGCTTCGGCCGGCAACCACGCGCAGGGCGTGGCCTACCATGCGACCCAACGGAATATTCCTGTCCAGATCTGGATGCCGCGGTCAACGCCGTTGGTCAAACTCTCAGCCACGCGCAACCATGGAGCGGACGTTGTACTCCACGGCGAGAATTATGACGAGGCCTGCCAGGCGGCGATGGAGCGCAGTCAGGAGCGGCACGCAACCTTCATTCATCCCTTCGATGACGATGAAGTGATCGCCGGGCAAGGGACGCTCGGCTTAGAACTGCTGCGGCAGAATCCGACCTTGGAGGTGATCGTCGTGCCGGTAGGCGGCGGAGGGCTGATCGGGGGCGTGAGCTGCGCGATAAAGGAACGGGCGAGCCAGGTGGAAGTGGTGGGTGTGCAAACCGCCCGTCTGCCGTCAATGAGCGCGGCGCTGGGGAGCGGCGCTCCGGTCGAACTGCCGGCCGGCCCGACTTTGGCTGATGGGATCGCCGTGAGAAAAGCCGGCTCCCGGACGCTCCCGTTGGTGCAACGGTACGTTGATCAGATCCACAGCGTCGACGAAGACGAGATCGCGGCGGCGATCCTGACGCTGCTCGAAGGAGAGAAGACCGTGGCGGAGGGAGCAGGGGCCGTGGCGCTGGCGGCATTACTGCAAGGCAAGACGGGGCATCGTGGAAAAAACATCGCCGTGCTCGTATCGGGCGGGAATCTGGATGTGAATCTGCTGGCGCGCATCATCGAGCGGGGAATGGTCAGGGATGGAAGGCGGTTGCGGCTGCGCGTGCGGCTGCCGGACTATCCCGGCTCGCTCGAAGGATTGACCGCGGTGATCGCCAAAGCCAGCGCCAACATCGTGGAGACGTCGTACAACCGCGCCCACTATGGCGTCGGCCTGAACGAGGCGGCGTTGGACGTGACCATGGAAACGCGGGGTCGTGAGCATGCGTCGGAATTGCTGGCGGCGCTGAGCGGGTCCCGTTACGAGTTCAGCGTGATCGAGTAGCCGTTGCAGATGGCTTGCGGGCTCGCCTATTGCTCGATCCCCGCACGCCTGGCGCCGAGCGCCTCCTACCGAGCAATCGCTTGCGGTTGCCGGGCTTCGGCGAGCTGAACATTGACGTGGACCACTCCGTCATTCAAGTTTCGATAGGGATAGCGATCCGTGATCAGCGGCAGGTTATCAGCCACATCCTGGGTTGTGACAACCGAGAGCGCCGGCACATACCGCCCTGAAGGCACCTTGACCCCGATGATTTTGGCTCCCGGTTCGACCACGACACGATTGCCCAACTCCGCGCGAAAGACCAGCGCCTGCATCCCGACAAAGGTGTCATTGCCGACCTTGGCCGGCCCATGGACCTGCGATTGGTGAGCCAGCGACACGCGGTCTCCGATGTATACCGAATAGGGCTTGCCGTCCACCTCGACCTCGTTCTCCGGAAGTTCGTGGTCGCCTTCGAAGGTCTCCAGGCCATGAACCACGACTCCGTCCTGCACATTGCTATCGTTGCCGATATGGATGTGCCGCCCTTCATCACCACGGACCGACGCGGCGGGCGCGACGAACACGCGATCTCCGAGCGTCACCGAGCCGATGACGATGCCGAGGGGATGAATCCTGGTGTGATTCCCGATGACCGGCGCTTCGACGTCCGGCATGAACGTGGTCTTCACGCTGGGGCCGACATAGCCGGTGAGGATGAAGCCGAGCAGGATGAGATTAAGGGAGAGGGACAGTTTCAGGTAACGGTACATAGGTCCAGCTCTTTCCTGTGACAATGTTGTGATGCGGTGGTCTGCCTAAGGAGGGGTATGCAGGTTGTCCATAGGGAGAGTGTAGGCGTTGGGTCCTGAATTCACAAGAAAATGAAGTAGACATGAAAGAGAAGGGAGGCTGCAGCTTCTGCGATGACCGGTCCGCTCGGGCAGCTACAGCACGCCTCGTTCGATCTCGTGGAGATAGAGAAACTCGGGGGCTTTCACGCCGGCCTGTTTCCGGATTTCCACCAATTCGGGCGACTCGAAGAACCGACGCGCCTGCTCCAGGGACGACCACTCGGAGAAATGCACGATCGAGTTTGCGTCCCGGTCATGCCGGAGAAGTTGGTACCTGATCTCACCTGCGTGTTTTCTGATGTCGGCAGCCCTGTCGAACACGACTTTCCAGGCCGGGTAGGCCTCGACCTCATGAATGATCAACACGTGTGGCATCTGACATCCTGTAGTTCAGTGTCGTTGGGGCGCAGGTGGGTGCGGGGAGGGAATGAAACATACGTATCGCCCAGACCTGTCATCGGTTCTCGTCCTGGCGAATCCGCATGGGAGCGGTGACGGCCTGTTGCGTCAGATGGCCATGTTGCGGGGCGAGTTGCGAGAAAGTGGCCTCGTGGGCGTCCTGCACGGAAAAGCGATATTCTTTTCCCTTGGTGAATTGCGCTGGAACTTCAACGAGCACTTGCCCGACGTAGACCACGCGACCCGATTGGCTCTCGAAGACGAGATTGAGGTCTCCCCCGGTGCCGGATAAACCGGTCCGATAAAATCTTTTCATCAGATACTGCCCTGGCCGAAGCCGGGCGAGGAATGGGCGTTCCTGCCCGGCTCTGGCTTCCAATTGGTACCGAGAGACATAGGGGCTTTCTCCATTCGGGTCCCTCGGCTGCGTTTGCACGACATCGAACTCATACATCGAGGCCTGGTCGCTGGTCGCTCTTCCGCCGGCGGAGGTTTCCTGCGTGGACCTCACCAGCACGGAACCGATCACGATACCCCATTCGGGAGCAGGCGCTGCAATCCGTTCGTTAGACATGTCGAGAGACGAGGCGCAGGCGGCGAGGCTCAAGGCCAGAGGCGCTAGTATGGTAGAAAGAACAGGCCTCTGCAAAGTTGCGTGGTCAACAAATCTCATGCTTCGCACTATCTCTGGTTGAGCGGCCTCAGTCAAGAGATGGGAAGCGTCCAGCCATCAGGTTTCGCGCTCGAAGGCCTGTCGGATCGCCGCCAGATTGGGTTTCGACATGGTCAAGATCGCCTCCATCACGCGTTCTGCCCTGGCGGGATCCTTCTCCCGTAGCATGTCGTTCCAGTCCGGCGACACGATTTGCCAGGAGAGGCCGAACTTATCCTTCAGCCAGCCGCAGGGGCCTTCCTCTCCGCCGTCCGACAACTTAGCCCACATCTCGTCGATGTCGGCCTGGTTCCGGCACTTCACCATCATCGAAATAGCTTCGGAGAACCTGAAGAGCGGACCGCCGTTGAGCGCGACGAATTCCTGGCCATCCAACTCAGATGACCGATTACATCGCGTAGACCTGTCCGCTATAATGCGCCCGAACTTTTAGAGGAGGCCTGTTATGGCATTTAATCAGGTCGGAGATTTCTGGTTGGCGCCCGGTGAATCCACCCGTATCCATCTCGCCCTTGGGGGCCTGGTCAATGAAGCGGAGTGGGGAGGGTTCGATTTCGGCGCTCAATGGATCATGGCCGACGGCGTCGGGATCAACCCGGTGCGGCTCATGGTCAGCGAGCATACCAAGGAAAAGAAGCCCATTCGCCTGCATCCCGGTTCACCGAGTCCGATCGTCTATTCGGTCACGGTGACCAACATCGGCGAGGAGTTGGCCCATTTTACGATTCAGGGCGGCGGGAACGTGTAAACGTTTCGAAGGAGGGTGCACGTGAAAGCGAAGCGGACCATGCATGTGCTGACAGATAAAAAGGGCGCGATCGTGGGAGGCGGCTTGCTCACTCCCGGCAAGGATCACAAGGGCAAACCGGTGCACATCCGGATCGAGCCGATGAAAGGGCAGTCGTTGAAAGAAGTTACCGTGCCGGCCGAACTCGCGCGTTTGGAAGGAGCGGACTTCTTCAGCCGGTTGATGTGCGAGTTTCATCTGCCACGCGGCAAGAAGGAACTGGTACGGAAAGCCACCAAACGGTAATCCGGTGGTACTCGGCGCCAGTTCGGAGAGCTATTGAGCGACCCTGGCGTTAGGCCGAGGTCCCGCCATTCTTTGCCACAAAGGCTCCTACCTTCGCGATCAATATCGAAAGCACGGTAATCATACCGAACCTCACGATTCCGAGCGGCAAGAGGTTGCCGGGACCTTGTGTCCGCAGCATGCAGGTCATGTGTCCGGCGAGGGGCGCAGCTCCCCAACATCAGGGTGTGTTGGGTTCAGGGTGCCCAAGAACGGTGGACAGTGCACAGACCACCGCAAGGCCGAGAGGCCAATACAGATCGGAATGCAGAGCCTCGCGTCTATAAGAAACTCCCCAAAGGAGGACTCCACACGACGATCCCACCGGTCACCGCTGCCACATAGAGCCAGATATCACGCCTTATCGAGCGCCCCCTTGCCGAATATGAGCGAATGGCTCGATCCAGTCTCGTCGTCAGGCTCGCGGTCTTGCCGGATCGCTATAAGCATAGTGCGCCATTTGACGTTCAGGCCATCGATGTTGGGCAGCTGAACGAAGCACGGCAGCGAAGGTACTGAAGGTAATAGCCGCCAGCTCGACAGACTCAATGGGCGCACAGAGCGACCCGTGCGAGTTCGCTCAAAGTTCATGCGGCGGCGTCGCAATATCGAACAATTGTGCAACGCGTAGGCAGGCATACGGATTGCTCAGAAGCTGGTCGTAGACGACTTGCTTTCCGGTATATGCTGCGTATGTCTCATCAACGTCGACCATTTCCCATGCTCCCTTGCATCGTTGTACTGGTTGTGATCGTTCCTGGGCTCTCGTTCTGTCTTCTCGGCCTCTTGGAGTTGATGCTCGAAAGGGAGCATGCCAGGCAGTGGACGGAACTCTCGATGCAGTTCAAGCCATTCTATTGGTGGCATTTTGTGACTCATGATGGGCGAGACCTCGGGTATGAGCATAAGGGGCCGCTACAACTCGCACTACACCCGTTTGCGATTTACGCCAATTTGCCAAATCAGCATTCCGATCATTTTTCAACCGATGCACACGGTTTTCGAATCAGTGGAGGTGATCGATCACTCGATACGCCTGCGCGAGTGGTCTTGGTGGGAGGGTCCACGGCGTTCGGGACGGGCCTCGAGAGCGATAGAGAGACGGTCGCGTCTCAGCTTGCACAACGCCTGAACGTGGAGGTCATCAATGCCGCCGTGATCGGCCATGGCTCAGGACAAGAACTCACCTATCTGCTGACCGAGTTAGTGGATTTACACCCTGACGTGGTCATCGCATTGGATGGGTGGAATGACTATTACAAGCACCTTGAGGTTCGTGATCCGCATCTGCTCGGGATGAACGGGTTCGATGAGATCGAGGACCAGTTGGTTGCCTCGGCACAGCTCAGTGACTCCGCGCTGCTCACTCGTCTCTACGCCCTTCCCCGTATAGTGTTCCCGCGACTTGTCACTCGCGTACGACACTCGCGAATCGGACTCTGGATGGGGTGGTTCACGCGAGAGGAGATACCGCCGCAGCCGCTGGATCTGGCCGCAAGCCGTTATGCCGACAATCTCATCAAGATGCATAAACTTGGAGGCGCATTTGACTTTCAATTTCTTGCGGTCATGCAGCCGGACGTGGATCGCGGGGCAGACTATCAACGGTTCCGTGCGAGGGCCGAGTCTCTGTTGGCTCGTGAAGGCGTGAGGGTTTTGAACCTGGGGGAGCGTCAGGAATTTCTTCCCTCCATGTTCCTCGATACGATGCACCTTGACGGAGCCGGACACGGTCTTATGGCAGACCTCATTGCTCGAACGATTCGACACGAACATCTGTTGGCCAGCGCGCAGGGGACAATCGTCCCGGAAGTCATCCGGTGATCGACTCGTGTGAAAGCGATCCCTCAAGAGGCAGGTGCGCGTGATCAACGATCGTCAGGCAGTGTGAAGTTGCGCCATCCGTCTGGTTTTGGGAAGGGGCGGCCATAGGCGCTGAGAGAATATGCTCGTGGCCTGATGGGGCGAAGTTGGCTTGATACACATCCGGTTGCCCCGGTCATGCGTTGAAGGAGTCCTGCAACATTCGATGCGATGTCTCGGTTGAACCAAGCCGCAATACCTGCCGAACTCGCGCGAATGGAATCCGTTCCGCTCACTCGCGTACCCGTTCGGGCCTGAGGGCGGGACGTCCCCGCTGCAGGAGGAACCAGCCGTAGCACAGGAACAGCACCGTGAAGTTTGGGATGAGGATGGCCGACTGGTTCCATTGCCACCCGTCGAATTTCCAATCAAAAAGCGGCCAGAGAAACGGCGTCGGGAAGAAAGCAAAGGAATGGGTGGGAATGTCGACCAACACGTGCAAGCCCCAGGCGCCGAGCTCCCAGACCGGCTTCTTTGTGAGAGCCCAGAGCAGGGCAAAGACGGCAAGAAACAGCACGAAACTATGGGTGACATTGTAGAGATGATGCACATAGGGCGGGATGGTGGATTCCGGCGGTGTCCCATGGCTGAAATCCGGCTGCGGCGACAGCCCCAGCGCGGCGGCGACCCACAGGATGCCGAACGAGAACAGATCCGGCGCCAGACCGATTGCGAAGGCCAGCCAAAAGCTCGCGCGACTCTTCCGCCCGAAAGCCAACGCGCCCCATAGGCCGTGAGATACGATATCCATGCTTCGCCGCTCCTTACCGGATTAGCCGCGCACTCATTATAATGGGAGCTGTGACGATGAGGCCACTTCGCGATGGTTCTAACGCCGAAACGGGCGGCAGCGGCGAAATGTTCTCACGATCGTGGCCGCTCCCATCAGCGGCGCCATACCGCGAACGACTCAGACGAATCGGCTGCGTTCTTCGGCAGTGGGGACCCGGCAAGATGGGGCCTTGCCCATAAGTCGGTAGCGGTGGCGCGCCACATAGTTGTACATCACGTCGCGCAGGGGGCGGGGTATCAGGCAGAATAGCGAGAGCAACGGCCAGCCGCCGGAAAGTTGTCGGACGATTCTCAAGGCCGCGGTGGATTTGGTAAACACGCGGCCGCGTTCCAGCAGAACAAACGTCTCGAAATCCCGGGCGGGCAATTCGAGCAGCTTCAGCAACTCCTGGCCCTTATCGGATTGCAGGGTGGCGAAGTGAAAGCGGCCTCGGTCGCGAGCCATCGTGAAATTGATCCAGGCATTGCACCAGTTGCAGATGCCGTCGAAGACAATCACCCGCTCCAGCCCCGCCCATTCATGTGTCGTGGGATCGATTCTCAGGCTCATGCGCATCATTGTACCCGACTGAGCTGCAAAACGGCGGCGGCAGTTCCTGCGGGCTTCCTTGCCCATTTGGGGGTGAGGGCGTGCGTGATGGTTCCGTTCCTGTAGATATCTCTTACGGTACGGACGTCGCCCCGTCGTTGTCTTCCCCAGGAGGACTCGGCTGGAACGGTTTCGATCTGGGCTTTCATCTCTCCGGTCGTTACACGTTCGACACGGCCACGGTAAGATGGGGTTCGCCATCGTTTCCGAACTCCACGACTCCCATTCCCTCAACCGTGTTTGCCATCCATCCAGTCGTGGTTCGTTCCGCGAGCATGTCCGCCGGAGACTTCGGGACACAATTCCGACCAGGCATGTGTCGGCTACTTCCAGGCTTGGATGCAAATCTCCAACACCCCCGCGCATACCGTTCGCTCATATTTGTTCAAGCTCTGAGAGCGGTGCCACAGCGTGGAGTGCTTTCACCGGTTCCAGTGCGACTCTCATCTGGCATGCGGGAGGAAAAACCTGATGCGGAAGGCGAGGAAGTAGGCGCGGCGATACTCAGTGGACAGCGGCGGCCTTGACGAGATGCCAGAGATTCTCGGCGAGCCACCGTGAATCTTTAAAGAGGTGTGCCAGTTCAGAGGTCACGATGAAAAATGCGGGATAGAACAGGTGCGGGCTGGAGTGGCTCCACTTCAGGATGTCGTCGAGTAATGGTCGGCTCAGGCCGCGGCATTTCCAGGTTATGATCACGGCGGTCACGCCCAGCAGCGCTCCCGATAGAATATCGGTCGGAAAGTGGAGGCCGAGATAGACGCGCGGCAAGGAGACCAGCACGGCCGCGTGAAGAAACCCGAACAGACCGATCATCGGAGAGACCAGCCACAGGCCGGTTGCAAGGGCGAAAAAGAGGGACGCATGGTCGCTCGGGAACGAACTCCACCCTGCTAGGAAGTCGGCCGGCATGGAATAGGGAAGGGTGAACTGCAGGGTGGCAGTGTGAATCGGTCTGGATCGATAGGGCAGGGTGAGTTGAAGCAAGCGGGCGACTGCCACTGCGGACAGGGCGCCCACGATGGTGAGTAAGACCGTTCGTCGATCCTCCTCCTGTCTGGGACCACGAAACCAGGCCCACCAGAGCAGCGGCAGGCAGAGATACCCTTTCAACAGGTCGCTGTCGCTGATCGTCATGATCAGACTATCGACCGTCCAGGAATGCTGGGCGAACTGATTGAAGAAGCCGAGTATGGTCTGATCGAGACTATTCATCCGCACATGATACCAATCAGAGCCCTATTGCCAAAGAAAAAGTACGTAATCAGGATAGACCAGGGGGCGGAGTTCTTCGCCCGGGAGCGATAACATACGCGAGAGGGAGTGCGGTTGTAAATGTTTAAAGGTAAGGTCGTAGAGATTTACACGGTTATCGGGACGGGAGTTAGGCCGGTGTTCGGAGGGCGAACCGTTCCTAGTCCCAGCCGCATCCAAGGTCAGTCGTGGAGATGGCTGTCTCGTATGTGAGTGTTCAGCATGGTCTGTTCGATGCTGCGGGGTGAGGTATCCAGCGCCGTATAGGCATGCAGGCTGATGTCATACCCGAATCAGCTTCGGTAGACTGGCTTCAGATAGATCGTTCTGATGTGCGCCATGTCCTTGACGCTACAGATTACCGCCAAATCGACGCGCTGACTCACGGACGAAGAGCAGTAGCCATTTTCCAGATCTCGATAGAGATCGTACTCATTCAATCCCACCAGTTCGTTTTCGCCCTTGTTCAGAAACGTGCCGATGTAGCGGGCGTGTATCGAGTGGCGCCGTGTATCGATCAATCGGCGTGGCGCCTCAGCGTGACAGCATGCCTTTCCTGGCTGTGATGATTTCATCGGCATAGGCTTTCGGACAGAGTGCAGCAATATGCATGGGACACGATTCCTTCCGGTGTGGCACATTTGGAGAATGACACCCATGCTCGCTCGAGACAGTGCGCCAACGCTCACCCGAACGGGCGCGACGCACGACTCCGAGGGTCATCCCTTCTGCTTTCCATCCAGCAGACAACTCACATTCATGTCGCCCATGACATTGATCGCCGTCCGGCAGCGGTCGAGAAACCAATCCACCGTGAGCAGGACGGGAATGAACTGCACGGGCAGGCCGACGGCTGTGAAGACCATGGTCATCGTGACGAGGCCGGCCTCGGGAATGCCGGCAGCGCCGACTGAGGCAATCACGCTCGTGAGGACGACCATGAATTGTTGGTGTATGCTCAGGTCCATCCCGATCATTTGCGCAATAAACAGGGCCGCCATGGCCTCGTAGAGAGCGGTGCCGTCGTTGTTAAAATTCGCTCCGACCAATGCGCCCATGCTGGCGGATTGGTCGCGCAGGCCCACGCGATCTTTCAGGACCGCATAGGTCACCGGCATTGTGGCCGTTGAACTTGCCGTCGAGAAGGCCATGACCAGCGCGTCGCGTCCATCCCGAAGCAGTTCGCGCGGGCGCACCCACGATCCGAAGCGGATGCGGACGAGATAGTAGGTGGCCTGGATCGCGAGCGCGAGCAGCACGCTGAGCACAAAGACGCCGAGCGCCTGGAACTGTGCGAAACCCTCCGTCCCCACAATGCTCGCCACGATGCCGAACACCGCGAGGGGCACCACGGCGATGATCCAGTGCAAAATTTTAATCAGCGACTCCAGCACCAGTTCGACCAGGTGTTCGACCGTACCGAGGGGGCGGTGACGTTCCGTGCGCAGGGCCATGCCGAAGGCCACCGCGACGAAGATGACACCAATCACCTTCCCGTCGTCACCCAGCGGACCCAGCAGGCTTTTCGGCACGTTTTCAATAAATGCCACGAGTGGGTTGACCGTAGCTGTAGTTTCGACGGAAGGTTCTGACGGGGCGAGTCCCGCACCCCGCCCCGGTTGGATTACATTGGCGACGGTCAGCCCGATGGTGATTGCCACCAGCGTATTCATCAATAACAACCGTGGAAGGCGTACGGCTAGTGGTCCGCCGAGATGTGTTGTCATGAACGTGTGCACAATCGCCGCAAGAATCAGCGGCGGCGCCAGCGCGCCGAGAAGGCGAAGTACGAGCTTGCCGGGCACTGCCAGAAAGGCCGCCTGGTTTCCCAATAGAAGCCCGGTTGCGACGCCCAATATCACGCCGATGATGATACGTCCATACAGCGGGAGGTTGTGCCATGCTGCGACCAGGCCCGTGTGCGAAGTTACGACGGCCCTGTGCTCCAACGTGGGATCATCCACGAACTGGTACTCCGATGCGTGGTTCCTCAGGGACATGCGCAATCCGCTAATCGGATTGTGCCCAGATCTAGCCTGCTACGGTGTTGTGGATACTAGCAGATCTGATTCGGCCGGGGCGAAATGAATGGGGGGAGCCGCGATGGATGTCTCACATGTTGAAATATAACAATCGGCCGATGAATGTATGGGCGGGTGAGGCGAATTGATGAGTTGGTGCGCAGAAGGGCTGTTAGGGATGCGAATCAACCAATGCGTGAGTGGCATACCAGTCGTCCCGCGTGAGGGGCAGATCCGTCGCTCCATCCTGCGTTTTAGACAACAAGGTTTGATAGAGGTTGAGCCGGCCTGTGGCAAAACCATGAGCGGCGCTGGCCAGATACAGTCGCCACAGTCGCCAGGTGGACTCATCCATGGTGCGGTTGACGGGCGACAGGTTGCTCTCCAGGCGCTGTCTCCACCGCCGAAGCGTCAACACATAATGTTCCCGCAAACTTTCGATGTCCCTCACCTCAAAGCCGGCGGTCTCCGCCAGCCCGGTTGTTATGGAGATCGGCACCAGCTCGGCGTCCGGGAATACATACGTATTCACAAATGGCCCGAATGCGCAGCGTTCTCCGTGCCGAATCCCAATCCCATGATTCAGAAAGGTCCCGCCGGGTTTCAGTAAATTCCAGATGTGTTGAAAGTAAAGGGGGAGTTGCGACGCTCCTACGTGCTCGATCATGCCGACACTGACGATTTTGTCATAAGTCTCGGGGGTGTCCAGTTGACGATAGTCGCGGAGTTCGACCCGGCATCGATCCGTAAGGCCATGTTGTGTGATCAATGCGGTTGTGAATTCGGCCTGCTTCTCGCTCAACGGGATGCCGCAGGCATCGACACCATAGTGCCGCGCCGCATGCACGATCAGCGCGCCCCAGCCGCATCCCACGTCCAGCAACCGATCACCCCGCCGCAGACGCAACTTCTTGCAAAGATAATCGAGCTTTCGTACCTGCGCGGCATCGAGGTCATCGGTGGAGGAAAAATAGGCGCATGAATACACCATCCGTTGATCCAGCCAGGGGGCATAGAACTCTGCGGGATGATCGTAGTGGTGCGCGATGGCCTGTTTGTCCCGATGTAATGAATGCGAGGGACCAGTGACTCGTGCGGCCAGATCATGTGCCTTTGACGAGTGCTTCGAGGCCGAGCTCAATAATCTGAAGCCCAAGCGCAGCCGGTTTTCCCAGGTCATGGTTTGATGTGAAAGATATTCGGCCAGTGGAATGGCCGCCTCGAGGTCACCTTCGACCTCCAGTTCACCGGAAATGAAGGCTTCGGCCAATGAGAGTTCATCGGCTTGCCAGAGCATGGTTCGCAGGATGGACGGGTTTCGGATAATGAGCGTAAATTTGGAATCTACGCCAGAGTCAGTCTGCCGGATTATGCCATCCCATAGTCGGATCTGAAAGTCGCGCGGGTGATACTGCTCGAGAAGGTCTACGAGCAGGCCATCGGTATCGTGAGTCGTTGAGCCACGCATGTCGCCTCTCGACAATCCTACCGCAGGGAGGTCTCTGGTCTACTGGGCGAAGCCCTAGCGGGAAACGGTGGCGACAGACGCCGTTAGGCATCCCGGGATTTTCGTTTGGCATGCGGATGTGCGACGGCCCAATCATGCATGGCGACCAAAATGGGCTCGAGGGAGCGTCCTCGCGAGGAAAGGCGATATTCCACGCGCGGTGGAATTTCCTTGAAATCCAATCGTTCCACCAGGCCATCGGTTTCCATTTCACGTAACTGTTTCGCCAGCGTGCGGTGCGTGATGCCTTGGAGGTCGCGCTGTAATTGATTAAAGCGTCGCTCGCCCTTCAGCAACCAGTAAATGACCATCACTTTCCAACGACCGGAGATCAGGGCGAGCGTTCGCTCCGTCGGGCATTCGGTGTTTTTTGCCATGTGCAGTATCCCTGCGGACCGTACTTGAAAATCGTACGTACAAGCCTATATTACTCCTCAAGAGAAAATCAAAGATCGAGCGATTGGGATCACCCCGTATCGAGAAGGGAGCAGACATGAAGCAGATTGCAGAAGTCCTGCGTGCTCATGGCAGTCATTGGGTCGGTGACGGGTTCCCCGTCCGGTCGCTGTTTTCGTACCATCATGATAGCGCAGCGATCAGCCCGTTCCTGTTGTTCGATTATGCGGGCCCCCATCAATTCGATCCCACTGATGAGCCGCGTGGCGTCGGGCAGCACCCGCATCGCGGATTTGAAACCGTGACCATCGTCTATGACGGAGAGGTCGCACACCGGGATTCCGCCGGGAATGGCGGGGTCATCGGGCCGGGCGATGTCCAGTGGATGACGGCGGCTCGCGGCATCATTCACGAGGAATTTCACTCACCACACTATACCAAAACGGGCGGTCCGTTCAGGATGGTCCAGCTCTGGGTCAATTTGCCGGCCAAAGACAAAATGAGTCCGGCAGGGTACCAGGGGATCACCGACGCCGATATTCCGGTCGTCTCCTTTACGGGCGGACAGGCCAGGATCATTGCGGGAGAATTTCGCGGTGTTCGTGGACCGGCACGCACGTTCACGCCCGTCAATCTGTGGGATCTGCGTCTCCAGCAAGGCGCTGATCTCACGCTCACCCTGCCGGCAGGGCACAATGCCATGATCGCGGTGCTTACGGGCCAAGTCGTCATCAACGGCACGCAGACCGCCGGCGAGGCGGAAATCGTCCGGTTGGAGCGCGACGGCAGCGATCTGACCATCCACGCCGATCATGACGCGATCCTGCTTGTCTTGACCGGCGAGCCCATCGACGAACCGGTGGTTGGCTATGGCCCGTTCGTCATGAACAGCGCGGCTGAAATTCGGCAGGCCGCCGACGATTTCAACAACGGCCGCTTCGGCAACATGGACTCATCGCAACCGCTTGCCCGGTGAGTCCGACGGTCGAGCCATGGCAGCGTCGCGCGCTGCGCGAAGTCGGGGAGAACCCCAATGCCCCGCAGGTTCGTTCGCCGGAAATCGTTGAGAAATACCTGCGGTAGCGGGCAACACCACGCTCGACTCCCAGCCCGCTTCGGCTCATAGTTGGTGCAGGCGTTTCGGTTCAGCAGCTGTTCTCGGAATGTCTGCACTCAGGGGGATCCTATGCCGCATGCATCCGACACGATTCGCATCGTTATCATCAATGGCAGTGTCCGTCCGGGTAACTATACCAGCATGGCGTCCGCGCTGGTCCTCGATGAATTGAAGAAACACCGACAGGTCACGACCGAGGTCATCGATCCTGCCACGTTACAGCTGCCGCCGCCTGGGACGGATCCGCAATCCGCAGCCGCCACACATCTGCAGCAGAAGGTGGGAGAGGCCACGGGAGTCGTCCTGGCCACACCTGAGTATCATGGCAGCTTCAGCAGCGTGATGAAGCTCGTGATCGAAAATCTTGGCTTTCCGTCCGCCTTGTCGGGAAAACCGGTCGCATTACTGGGCATCGCCGGCGGCACGATCGGCGCCGTGAAATCATTGGAGCATTTGCGCAGCGTCGTCTCGCATGTCGGAGGACTTGTGTTGCCGCTGCCGATTTCGATCGCGAACGTCGGGGAGGTGTTCGACCGAGAAGGTCGTAGTCTTGACCCGGGTGCTGAGCAACTCATCCGCGGGGTCGGCACGAATCTGCTCACCTACATCGAGCAGAATGTCTGTCCCCGGGTGACACTTGAACGGCTACGGAGCGAAGGACAACAGGTGTCGCCGAAGATCATTGCGGTATAGCCGGTTCCAGAATGGTCGAGTGGAATGATGAAACGCAGAGGAGTGTTCAATGGCGCATGATCTCAAAAAAGTCGGTGTGCTGGCCAAAGACCTGCGCGTACAACCCCCGCGCAGTCCACGGGAGAAGCTCGCCGGATATGTCATCTTGGGGCGTAGTGTGGATAAGTGTCGCGCGTTCTTACTGGGCATCAACGGAGAATATAACTACCAGCCTTGCTCGCTAGCCGCGCAGTTCTTCACGTTCACAGGCATCACCGCGGAGCAACTCAAGGAGCTGGTCGCAGCCGGTGCGACCGATGCGGAGGTTGCGGAATGGGTCACCCGGCAACCCGGGCACAAGACTCCCATAGAGATCATCCGCTGGAACAATACACTCCGTGACATGCGGCTCAGCGAGATGGACGACCATGCCCAGGAATATTTGGAGGAGTATATCGAGCTCCACCTGCCTTCCGATAAGCCGGTGTACCGCTGGTTTGATGTCTATGACATCGAAGAGAAGCGACTCTGAGCCGTGCCGGAAGGATGTGATCGAGTACGTCACGTTGGAGGACATCATGACGACGTCCAAGCCATCTACCATGCCGTTGTCTCGGCCGGTCGAGGATCGTGATCATGCCATTGGTCAGGCCGATGCCGCGGTCACGCTGCTTGAGTACGGCGACTTCGAATGTCCGTATTCGCAAGAGGGGACCGCGATCGCGAGAGTCGTGTATGAAGAGTTCCAAGGGCGTCTGCGATTTGTTTTTCGTCACTTTCCGCTGACGAAACATCCTCATGCGCAGCAGGCGTCGGAAGCGGCCGAAGCGGCGGCGGCACAGGGAAAGTTCTGGGAGATGGCGGAGATCTTGTTCACAAACCAACAGGCGCTCACGACTCGGAATCTGATCAGGTATGCAGAGCAACTCGGACTAAATACGAAACAGTTTGAACGGGACCTCTCCGAACACCGGTATGCGGAAACCGTGCAGGCTGATGTCCTTAGCGGGAAAGAGAGCAGGGTCACAGGGACGCCCACGTGGTTCATCAATGGTGAACTGTATGACGGTCCGGACGATCATGAGACGTTGAGAGCGGTCCTGCAACGGCACCTTCGCACAGTCGAAGCCTGTGATCCGTGACGTGAGAGGGGGGCAATGGGCCGCCTATTCGGCTCACCGAGCCACGACTCGCTCCTGGAAGAGCAATACCGGAGAAGCTGGATCCACAAGCCAAGAGCGTCAAAACCATCGAGGCCAACATCAAGACATGGTCGATCAATACCAGTCATCAAAACAGCAGGCACGCCATGGAATCGGGACGATTTGTCGGCTGCAAGACCATCGGTTCGAAGCTGGTCGACGCAACGCACGTCAGTTCGATAACGAGCCGACGAAATAGAGGCGGATGCCTCAAGGAAACAGGACGATGTCATTGAAGGGAACAGTTGTGTTGATTGCCGGGGGATCCGGCGCACTCGGACGAACGGTCACACCGATCTTTGCGCGAGCGGGCGCCCGAGTCATCACCGCAGACCGCGATCCGCCGCCGGACGAGATCGCCGCCGGGAACGCAATGAAGACGGATGTCACTGATGAGGCGGCTGTGCGCCGCCTTGTGGATGACGTGATTCGAACCGCAGGCCGTCTTGATGTGTTGGTGAACCTCGTCGGCGGTTTTGCCATGGGGCCTGTCGTGGAAACCGATCTGTCGCTCTGGCAGCGGATGTTGACCATGAACGTGACCTCGGCGTTCCTGCTGTCGAAAGCCGTTCTGCCCCATATGATGGAACGCGGAACCGGTCGCATTCTGCACGTGGCGGCGTGGGCGGCAATCGAGCCGTTCCCCGGTGCCGCCGCCTATCTCGTCTCGAAATCGAGCTTGCTCGCGCTCATTCGCGTATTGGCGCTCGAACTGAAAGACTCGGGAGTGACGGTCAACGGGGTGCTGCCGACCACCATCGATACGCCCGCCAATCGCGCGAGTATGCCGAAGACCGATCCCTCCTCCTGGGCCAGACCGGAATCCATCGCCGAAACGCTGCTGTTTCTCGCCTCGGACAAAGCCGGTCAGATCACCGGGGCCATGATTCCCGTCGGCACCGGTGGCGGAACATCCGTCGGTAGGCGGTCATCATGAGACCGGATCATGAATCTCTCTTGGTGCGCATGATGATGAATGAGACTCCAGGCAACATATTCGCAGTCAGCATAATGCTGTTCATCGGTGCGCTCGCATTGTCCGGATGTAAAGGAGAGGCCGGTCCTCCGCCGGCGCCGCCGATGCCCGAGGTGCAGGTGATCGAGGCCTCTCTTCAGACTGTCCCCGACGAACCGGAATTCATCGGACAGGCCGAAGCCTCGAGTATCGTTGAGATTCGGCCACAAGTGACCGGTATCATCAAACACCGCTTCTTTTCCGAGGGACGCGACATCAAGCAAGGCGACCGTCTGTATGAGATCGATCCCCTTCCCTTCAGGGCGGCGTATGTCAGCGCGAAAGGCCGGGTTGCTCAAGCCGAGGCCCGACTCGTCCAGGCCAAGCAGAATCTGCAACGGGTCAAGCCGTTGCTCATTGAAGACGCCGTCAGTCAGAAGGACGTCGACGATGCGGTCGCCGAAGACCTCGCCGCTCGGGCTTCGCTGGATGCGGCGAAAGGCGATTTGGTCAAGGCCAAATTCGATCTGGATAACACGCTCGTGACGGCTCCGGTCGACGGCTTGATCGAACGGACGCGCTATCATCAAGGCCGGTTGGTGACGGCTCAGACCGACTTGTTGACCGTCATTCATCAAGTGGATCCCATGTATGTGATCGTGAGCGCCCCGGAGAGTTTTCTCCTGAAGCGCAGACGGGACACGCTGTCGAAACGGATTCAGCATCCCGGGATTTATAGTCTCACCGGCACCATCATCTTTGTGGACGGCACGACCTATGCCCACGAAGGCAAGTTGGATTTCACGGACATCAGCCTACGGACGGAAACGGGCTCCCGGCAGGCGCGGGTGGTTTTCCCGAACCCGGACCGCGTGCTCTTGCCGGGCCAGTTCGTGACCGTACGGTTTCACGGCGTGTCGAAACCCGATGCCATTCTGGTTCCGCAGCGGGCGGTGCAACAGGGGCCGAAAGGCACGGTGGTGTATGTGATCGGTCCAGGCGACAAGGTCGAAGTTCGCGACGTGAAGGCGACGGATTGGCAGGGTGATCGATGGCTGATTGAGGAGGGGCTTCGCGTCGGGGAGCGTGTGATGGTAGACGGATTTCAACGGGTCGTACCGGGGGCCCAGGTCAAGACCGTTCAGGTGTCCCCCGCAGCGAGCGCCGCCGGTTCCTCCGGTGTCGTCACCGAGACGGATCGGCACAAATGAACCTGAGTGTGTTTATCGATCGTCCGATTTTCGCGTCGGTTCTCTCCATCATCATCATCGTGGTGGGACTGGTTGCGATGCAATCCCTGCCCATCTCTCAATTTCCGGAAATCACGCCGCCGGTGGTGCAGATCGAGGCCGATTATCCGGGAGCCAGTGCGGAGGTCGTGGCGGAATCCGTGGCGCGCCCGATCGAACTGCAGCTCCCGGGCATCGATAACCTTCTCTACTTCGATTCGACGAGTACGAACGATGGGCACATGAGCATCCGGCTCACGTTCCAGATCGGGACCAACGTCGATATTGCGCAGGTCCAGGCCCAAAATCGACAGAAACTGGCCGAGCCACAGCTGCCGCCTGAAGTCGTGCGGCAAGGGATCACGGTCAAGAAAATGTCGCCGGACCTCCTGGCCGTCATGGTCATGCAATCGGACGATCCGCAACAGGATGCCTTTTTTCTCTCTAACTTTGTCACGCTGCGTATCCTCGACAACATCAAGCGCCTGCCGGGCGTCGGTGACGCGTCGGTGTTCGGGCAACAGAACTACAGCATGCGGCTGATCCTCGATCCGGTTCGCATGGCGCAGCTCAGTTTGACGCCGACGGATATCGCGAACGTCGTGCGCGAACAGAATCGGGATTTTCCCGCCGGCACGATCGGTCGGGAACCGATGCCGGTGGCCACCGAACTCACGCTCCCACTGATTACCGACGGCCGGATGTCGGATGTCCGCGAGTTCGAAGAGATGATCGTACGGGCCCTGCCGAACGGTTCCATGGTCCGGCTCAAGGATGTGGCGCGAGTGGAACTGGGCGCGCAGTCGTACGTTCTCGAAGGCCGCTATAATCGCAAACCGACCGCCCTCCTCCTCACGTTTCTGTCGCCCGGCGCCAATGCGCTCGACACCGTCAAGCGGGTCCGCGCCGAAATGGAGCGCATGAAGAGAGTGTTTCCGCCCGGTGTCACGTACGACATTCCCTACGACACCACGCGTTTCGTCGAGGTCTCCATTCACGAAGTCATCGCCACGTTGCGCGATGCCATGATTCTCGTCCTGCTGGTCGTGTATCTCTTCTTGCAAAGTTGGCGCGCCACGTTGATTCCCGCATTGGCGGTTCCGGTGTCCTTGATCGGCACGTTCGCAGGCATGGCTGCCCTGGGCTTTTCGATCAACACGCTGACGCTGTTCGGGTTGGTGCTCGCCATCGGGATCGTGGTGGACGACGCCATCGTGGTCGTCGAGAACGTGGAACGCCACATGGCGAACGGATTGTCGCCGAAAGACGCGGCGAAGAAAGCCATGGGCGAAGTCGCCGGTCCCGTCATCGCCATCGTGCTGATTCTCTGCGCCGTGTTTGTGCCGGTGGGGTTTCTCGGGGGTATTACCGGTCAGTTGTATAAGCAGTTCGCCATCACGATCGCGGTCTCCGTCATCATCTCGGGATTCGTGGCCTTGACCCTCAGCCCCGCACTCTGTGCGTTGCTCTTGAAGCCGAGTCACGAATCTCACCGAGGCCTGTTCGGACTCTTCAACCGCGCATTCGATCGGATTCAAATCCGCTATACGAGCGGCGTGAGCCTCATGTTGAAACATGGGGTGCTGTCACTGGTACTGTTCGGTCTGCTCCTCGTGGTCGCTGCCGGTCTGTTTCGCACGATTCCGATGGCGTTTTTGCCGGATGAAGACCAGGGGTATTTCATCACTGTCGTGCAGCTCCCGGACGGAGCCTCGAAAAAACGGACGGATGCCGTGCTGGATAAAGTGGAGGAGTACTACCACACCCTCCCTGCGATCTACGGGACACAAGTCCTGTCGGGGCAGAACTTTGTCTTTAATACGCGGGGCACCAACACCGCGACGATGTTCACACCGCTCAAACCGTGGGATGAGCGGACGAGCAAGCAGGATCATGCGAAGTCGATTATCGGCGGCGCGTTCAGAGAGTTTGCCAAGATTCCCGGTGCGCTGGTGCTGGCTTTCAATGCGCCTTCGATCCGCGGGCTCGGCGCGACCGGCGGGTTCTCCCTGCAGCTTCAAGACCCGAGCGGAGGGGACTTCAAAAGGTTCGGCGCCGTGGCGCAGGAATTCGTCGCCAAGGCGAGACAAGACCCTGCCATCGGATCGGTCAGTACGAGTTTCCGCGTGAGCGCTCCGCGCGTGCAGGCGAAAATCAATCGGGAACGGGCCAAAGCGCTCGGGGTACCGATTTCTGAAGTTTTCGATACGCTCCAAGCCTATTTCGGGAATCTGTATGTGAACGATTTTGTCAAGTTCGGCCGCGTGTATCGCGTCCAAACCGAAGCCGAACCCCAGTACCGCGCACGCCCGACAGACATCAGCAAAATCTATGTACGGGCGACGAACGGACAGGGGGTTTCGATGATTCCGCTCGATACGGTTGTCACGACCACCTATTCCAGCGGGCCCGATCCTGTCACCCATTTTAACGGGTTCAACACCGCGCTCGTGCTCGGGTCCGCGGCGCCGGGATACAGTTCCGGCCAGGCGCTCGATGCCTTGGAACGGGCGGCCAAAGAGGTGCTCCTCCCGCAGGGCTTCGACATCGATTGGAGCGGCATTTCCTATCAGGAGCGTAAGGCGGGAACACAATCGGTGGTCGCGTTCGGGTTCGGGCTGCTGATGGTGTTTCTAGTACTGGCCGCGCAATACGAGAGCTGGAGTGTTCCCTTCGCGGTCATTTTGGCCGTACCGTTCGGTGTGTTCGGCGCGCTGACTGCCGTGTGGCTGTTAGGAATGTCCAACGACATTTATTTCCAAATCGGCCTGGTCACCCTCATTGGGCTTGCGGCGAAGAACGCCATCCTGATTGTGGAGTTTGCCAATCAGCGCTATGCGCACGGACTCTCGCTGAAGGACGCCGCGATCGAAGCAGCACGGTTGCGGTTCCGGCCGATTCTCATGACCTCGATGGCGTTCATTCTTGGCGTGGTGCCCTTGCTGCTGGCCAGCGGCGCCGGGGCCGCCAGTCGCCATTCGATCGGCACAGGCGTCTTCGGCGGGATGCTGGCCGCAACCTTCCTGGCCGTCTTTTTTGTGCCCTTGTTCTTCGTGATCGTCCGCTCGTTCGTCCGACCGGCAGCGAGACCGGTTCCGACGGGCGGAGCCGAAGGAGTTCAGCCCGGATCGACCTCGATACCCAGAGCGGGAGGAGAGTGACATGCGCATTGTCGTGTTGATGGGAGTGGCCGCACTGCTGTCGGCCTGTGCAATGGGGCCGGATTACTCGCGGCCCGACATTCCCGTCACCGATTCGTTTCGGATGGCCGGGGAGGAGAAAGATCTGCCATCGCTCGCCGACATGCCCTGGTGGGAACTCTATCGCGATGAGGCACTCCAGAAACTAATCCGCATTTCGCTGGAGGAGAACAAGGACCTTGAACGCGCCGTCGCGACCGTCGAGGAATTCGAGGCCCGGCTGTTCATCGCGCGGACCGACTATGCGCCGCAAATGACCGCAACGGCCAACGGTCCCGTGGTGCGGCGAGGCGGTGTCCGATTTCCTGGATTCGCCAACCCCTTCAACTATTACTTGCAGGGCAATCTCGCTTGGGAAATCGATGTCTGGGGGCGCATCCGCCGCTCCAACGAAGCCGCACGGGCCGACCTATTGGCCCGGGAAGATAACCGGCGCGCGATCGTGCTGCAGTTAGTCGGAGGTGTGGCGCAGTCGTATTTCGATCTGCGGCAGTTCGATCTGCAATTGGAAATCGCCGAGCGCACCTTGAAGGCGTGGAATGAATCGGTTCGTATCAGCCAGGCACGCCACAGACAGGGATTGATCGACCGGCTGGATGTCGAGCAGTTCCAGGCCGAGCGGGAAAACGCGGCTGCCCGTATCGCTGATTTGAAACGCCAAATGATTCAAAAAGAAAATGAACTGAGCGTGTTATTGGGGAGAAATCCCGGTCAGATTCCTCGGGGCCTGTCGTTGACCGGGCAAATGATGCCACCCGTCGTGCCGGCCGGCCTGCCCTCCGAGCTGCTGCAGCGGCGCCCGGATATCGTGCAAGCTGAGCAGCAGTTGGCGGCGGCGACCGCCAGGATCGGGGCGGCCAAGGCCGACCGCTTTCCGAAAATCTCCCTGACCGGGACGTTGGGCATCGCCAACCCGAGCTTATCGAAGTTGTTTACCCCCGGCGGCGATTTCGGGGTGTTGGGTCCGGGGCTGACCGGCTCGTTGCTGAATGCGCAGGCACTCGGGTTCCAGCAGGATGCGGCCGAGGCTCAGGCTCGTCAGGCGGTGGCCCAATACAAGCAGACGATCCTCGTCGCGTTCAAAGAAGTTGAAGATGCGCTGGTGGGCGTCAGCACCGCCCGCGAGCAGGAGGCGGCGCAAGATCGACAGGTCAATGCGTTGCAAGCGGCGCTGCGACTCGCCAATCTCCGCTATAAAGGCGGCCTGGCGAACTATCTGGACGTGCTGATCGCGCAACGCAATCTGTTCGACGCCGAACTCTCCCTGGCCTCGACCCGTCGTTTCTATCTGACGTCGGTGGTCCAACTCTACAAAGCGTTGGGGGGAGGGTGGTCACTAGAGGAACAGGGGCGGGCGCGGCCGATGGCGGCTGCCGGCGGAGCGCAATCCAATTGATGCACGGTTCATCATTCATGTGGTCGATGGACGAGATCCTCCTTCAGGGCGGCGTCATCGACAGTTCCCATGAGCATGTCGCGGGATAACCGAAAGGAGCGTTCTATGCCGATTTCGAAATGGTTCCCCTGTTGGCTGATCATCGGCTGTCTGTTGATGCTCAGTGCAGAAGCGGCGGCCCAATCATCCCGACCCGATGATGAAATCACCAAGCTGGCCGACGACGTGTATCTGTTCCGGCATCAATTCCATCAGGCCATTTTTATCACGACGCCGAAGGGAGTGATCGTTACCGACCCGATCAACGCCGATGCGGCCGCTTGGCTGAACGCCGAGATCAAGAAGCTCACGGATCAGCCGGTGCGGTATGTCATCTACAGCCATCACCATAACGACCACATCACCGGCGGCAGCGTCTTTGCCGGGCAGGCGATCTTTGTCAGCCATGCTCTGGCCCGGCCGAACATTCTGCAGGCGGCGGATCCGACAACCCCCGTTCCGGACCTCACCTTCACCGACCGCATGTCCATCGATCTCGGCGGCACACAGGTCGAATTGATTTACACGGGCAAGAACCATTCGGACAACAGCGTGGTGATGCTGCTGCCGCAGCGCAAACTGCTGTTCGCCGTTGATTTCATTCCCGTCGAAACCGTCGCCTACCGCACACTGAAAAGCGACTATCCCGACGAGTGGATCGAGTCGCTCAAGAAGGTGGAACAGTTGGATTTCGAGGTGCTCGTGCCAGGCCACGGGAAGATCGGCAGGAAGGACCACGTGCGCTTGTTTCGCGGCTATCTCGAAGATCTCCGTGCTGCCGTCCTCGAGCATGTGAAGCAAGGCCGCAGCCTGGAAGAAAGCAAGCAGGCCGTGCGGCTTCCGAAATACGAGCAGTGGCAGCGTTATGCCGATTGGTTACCGGAGAACGTGGAAGGGATGTATCGCTATCTGTCGCAGGTGAACCACTAAGTCTCCTGAACTCGTGATCAGCGCGTAAGCCCGTTTACTTGGAGGTGCATGGTGAAAATCGCATTGATCGGCGCCACGGGATTCGTCGGATCGGCTCTGTTGCAGGAAGCCTTGGGCCGCGGCCATGAGGTCACGGCCATTGTGCGAGATCCGGAAAAATTGCCGCCGCACCGGCATCTTCTTCCCCGGAAAGCCGATATCTACCAGGCCGATGAGGTCGCTCGTGTGGTAGGCGGTCACGACGCCGTTATCAGCGCGTTCAATCCAGGATGGGGCAATCCAGACATCTTCAATCTTCAGGTCAAGGGCGCCAAAGCCATTATCGATGGCACGAAAAAGGCCGGCGTGAAGCGATTGCTGTTCGTCGGCGGGGCGGGTAGCTTGGAAGTCACACCAGGTGTGCAGGCCGTGGATCTGCCGGGCTTTCCCGCGGAATATAAGCAAGGAGCGCTGGCAACTCGCGAAGCCCTGAACCTACTGCGGAAAGAACCGGATTTGGATTGGTCGTTTCTCTCTCCTTCCGCCGATCTCTCACCAGGCCAACGGACAGGCACGTTCCGGCTCGGCACGGATCAGATGTTGAAAGATGCGAACGGACAAAGCCGTATCTCGACGCAGGATTATGCCATGGCCATGATCGACGAGGTGGAACGGCCGGCTCACATCCGACAACGTTTCACGGTCGGGTATTAGTCTCGGGAGATCAACCGAAGAAGAGAACATATCCCAGGGGCAAACCGCGGCAAGAGAACTTGATGCAACATGATCGTCACGGTGGGAGGTTCTGCTGCTCGTCAGTCCACACCACTGTCCTGAGCCAGCTTCTTGTCCCGCTCATTGCGCCTGGGCCCGGCGCGACAGGGACACGACGTAGGATGCCGAACGGGCGGCGATCATCGGATCGGCTGCTTCGATACCGGGCACCAACGCTCCCGGCATGAAGAGCAACTTCTTTTCGGCAGTGTGGCTGTCTGCCACTGCTTTCGTGATGGTGATCGTACCCAGTTCGATCTGTTTTCGACTGTCCGGCCATGCAATGGAGGGATCGTCGATCTTGTCGTCTTTCTCTGCCACTTGTAGGAGCAATGTGAACTTGGCGGGACCACGGCGAACCCGTTCGCGTATCTCTGTGCTCAGATAATCGGGCTCCATCGTGGCCAGCTGCTCCTGGGTGAGATAGTGCTCGCCGGCCACGGGTCGGAGCTGGTAGCGACCGAAAGTGACTGCCCCTTTCGCATTGGTGAACTTGAACGCGTTGATGCCGAAATAGGGCAGCGTGGCATAACTGACCGGCTGTGGCTTCGGGCTCTCCACGAAATTCTTTGCCGTCGGATGAGCTGCGAGAAACTTCTCGATGGCAGTGGGTTTGGGAGCGTCGGGTCCGCTCGCCGCAATTGCGAGGAGAAAGTCCCTGAACTCTTCCGCCGTGGCAACCGGAAATCCATTGAAGGACAAGACCACCAGATCAGTCTTCGACCCGTCGGGCAGTGAAAATTTGACGGCCATGCCGCGCGGCATCTGGTTCGTGTCCGGGACGGTCGGCTGCCCCGAGCCGGCAGAGAACCGCACCGTCACCGGAATCGGCGCCTTCTTCTTTTGCAGGTGAGCCGCCTTGCTCACCGATGCCGCTGAGGCGGCAGGCGTGAACGTGCCTTCCAAAACAATGCCCTTCGGGTGATTCGCGCGCATGCCGGGATGAACACCGAACACGCCGTTGAAGGCATCGACAAGTTGTTCAGCCAGCGATTTCTGACTCGCGGGTGCTTCTTGAGCGATGACAGAAGCGGGGATGGCTAGCACAGCAGCGAGCGTGGCGATGGCGGCGAGTGATCTCCACATAGGCCGGTCCCTCCTCGGAGATTGGTGGGAGAGCGAGAAAAACCCTACTCCTCCATACCGGCTGAGTCAATCGGCCAGTGAGCTTGGATGGAATGGAAGAGGCGGGCATTCAATGCTGCGCGCCGGGAGCTGTATGGGTGAATGTGTGATTGCAAGACCTGGCCATTCCTGCGCTGCTCAGGCCGGGTTGCAGTCATCTGTCGGAGTGTGCTGGGTGGACGGCGGACTGAAACGATTCCTGGCACGGTGTGCGTGTTTCAAAAAACGACTTGCCGTTGTCTATTCATTGGCGGGACAGTTCTTCCCCCGCAGGGATTAGGCGACGTCGGGATAGAAATAGTCGGCTCCGACGGGGAGTTTGCCGAGCCATTGCGTGAAGCGCGAGACCTCTTCCCCACGAAAAATGCATCCGTGCTGAGGAAGAATCGCCGTGATCGGCAGTGGCGCGAGTTGTTTGTTCATCCCGGCGACAGCTCGGTTGCTGGACATATAGCGCTGATGGAATCCCTGCATGGCTTGGGTATGCAGGGTCCAATCATCGATCACGAGCCTGAATGCCTGGTCCTTATACATGGCTGCTCCGACATCTCCAGAAAACAGGAACCCGCTGACCGTATCATGAACAAGAATATTACCGGGGGAGTGAAGAAAGGGCGCGGAGATACAATCGAGTCGGCCGCCTTCTTTCAACGGGATCGAAAGGCCCTCGTCCGGCACTTTGAGAAAATTGAGAGGGTGCGCCTTTCCGCTCAAATCTCTGGATTCGTAATGCAGCATGAACCGAGTCCATAAGCTCGACACGACCAGCTTGATGTCTTCATTCCACTTGGTCCAGCTGGGAAATGAGGCACAGATATCGGGATCTTGGTGGCTGAAGAACAGGTGGGTGATGCTATTCGGGCTGAGGAGGAGACACACTTTTTTGAACACTTGTGGAAACCGGTCGAACCCGCCCGGTTCAAGAATGTAGCCTTCGTTTCCGTCGATGATCAGATAGGTGTTGCACTCAATCTCATCTCCTCCAGTGTGAGTGCCGATCCAGTAGACCTTGTGACCACCGCTGTCGAACAGCAGGATGGCGTCGTCGGGGTTGATCGAATCATTCTTGAGATTGGTCAGCGGAACAGAAACCATGGCAACCTCCATCTGACAGGTCACTGAACAGCCCGGCCTCTGCACCTCTAGGTGAAAGTATAGAGGAACATCCACCGATCACAAACGGAATACGCGAATGGGGAGAGCTCGAAGGAGAAGTCCTGGGTTGAGGATTCTACCGGGTTGTTCTCGTTGCCGTTCTGATTTGGAACAAGAGCCGGACAGGAATGAATATAGCGGTGCTGGTGTGAGGTTCTGCGTAGACCTGGTGGGATGTGTTATTGTAAGACCTGACCCTATTTTACTCTTCATAATGCGGTCGCAAACCGCCGGCGGTGGAGTTGGCCGGATCAGGGACCCCAGCGAGTGCGGGGTTCTCATGCTGCTTGAGAAACTTGATCAGACTTTGCCGATAAGAGAATTCATCCAATGCGTGTACCTGGAGAGCAGCCACGTGTTACCTCCCCTGCTTCTTCATTATTAAACGTGTTTGTTTGAAATAGCAGGCTTCGTCTAATTCGTTTGCGCTCTTGTATTTGCCGACCAAGAATCCCTCTCCACTTGAACTCGTTCCCGACACTCCGCGATCGGTGATAGCCAAATAGGTTACGGACTTGTGGATGAAAGGATGAATCACGATCCATCCGCCTACGCCTTCGCCTGAGAGTGGTTCCCCATGTTTTCCAGTGATCGGAGTACGCACCATGTACGTTGCAAGGGGAGGCGAACCTTCGCCAGGGAAGCTGCCGACACTGTTCTTGATCATGTCATCATAATCGTACGTTCTAAAGACCTTCTCTTCTACATTCAGAAAAACAAGCGAGTCCGTTAGTCGATCCTTAAAGCAGCCACTAAACTTCACTACAGTGTCTGGATGGCCATCGTTATTGAGATCGAAGTACGCTACGCGATCGACACTACAGTGTGTATCAGCAAACTTTTCCCCCAGCACGTCCGATAGAGGCTGCCATTTAATGGCCGCGAACATCTCATGGTCTTCGTAACGAATTTCGCCGTGTTCCTTGAGATCCTCATTGATCAACTTGAGCACCGTAGGACAAAGCGTCTTGTCCTTGCCCATCACCAGCCAGTAGGCCTCTTTCCCCGCACAAGCGACTCCACTCAATGCTGCTGAAAAAGCTACCACCAGAACTAGGCTCCTCATCATCACATATCCTCCTCTTCCCTGAGAGAGCGAGAGGCCAGAGTGAAAGGCCCCTGCACATGGTCGTCTCATCTGATGCGTTGGAACTGCCTATCTCTCCCGCAAACTCTCCGAGATCGACTTCAGCAGCGGACTGAGTAAATATTCGATCACTGGCTGCTGTCAGGTTCTCATGACTCCGCCGCCCACGACCGGCACACGGTAGAGAGGCCTCCCGCAGAAACCCATTCCTCCAACGCACGGGCCTGACCCTACGCGACGAGTTTTTCAAAGTCGCTCCAATCGGCGTATGCCATCTCATCATCCCCGCCGCCACGCAGGACGTCGACCCCATACCCACTCCGCATCACCGTCGAGCGTGTCATCACCGGATTTCCCGAAGAGCCCATCACTCTCCGTCCCACCGGATAACCAGTCATTCTCACTTGGATCAGACGACCTGAACTTGACGGCCGGTCTGCCCAACAAGAGCACTTGAACTACCTGAACCCAGGATCGCAGCCGAGCCGCCAGCCGATATGCATCCATGATCCTTATTTGCCCCCAGCAATACCACCTCAGGAGAGAATGTTCCACGACCAGTCAATTCCTCGATATCAGCCACGTAGGCCATGCCCCTCTTGGCTTCGTGCGATATCGCCAATGCAAATTCCTCGAGAACAACCTGTCCGTCCCTTCCCATCGAACAGGTGCCGAATAAGAATAGGGGCAGGTCTTGCAACCAAACAATTTGGCCTATTCTTAGCTGGCGAAACGGTTTCTTTAGATGTCCCGCCATCTACAGCTAGCATCGAGGCCCCGAAATTCCGAATCGCCGCCCTCTAAAAGCATGCGATAGAGATTGTCTCGATGCAGCTTCGTTCTCTCGACGAGCGAGGCGATTCCCCCCTTCTGTGTCTGCCACATTTCTAACTCCAGCAAGGACAATTCTGGATTGTCGAGCACGCCTAGTTGTAATCGTCTACTGAGAATGACGGCCCGATCTCTATGATCCCTTCTCCTGTTCGGTGTCATAGCGAGGCGGCTTGGCCGGTTCCCTACATGCGCGCATCCAACGAGGGGAGTCTGCGACCGCGTGTTGCGCGAGTACAGGGAAACTCCCATGCCAGTCTCTTCCTCTTTCCCCCTCTCACCTAGGCCAATACATCATCACCGCCACGCCCACCAGGCACACCATCGCGCCGATGACATCGAATCGATCCGGCTCTACGTGATCGACCAGCCATCCCCAGAGGATGGACAAGATGATGAACCAGCCGCCGTAGGCGGCATACACCCGGCCGAAGTGCGAGGGCTGATAGGTCGGCACGATGCCGTAGAGAATTAAGATGACAGCGCCCAGGAGGCCGACGCTCCAGTGACTGCCGTTTCGCCACCATTGCCAAACCAAATATCCGCCGCCGATTTCGAACAGACCCGCCACCACGAACAAGGCTATCGATTGTGGGATGAGCATAGAAGTCTCCGTATGATGCAAGGATGTCCTTTGCCTAACACGACTGGACCTATGTGGCAATGCATGGAGGGGAAGGGGATTTCTGCCCTCAACGTGCTGTCCTCCATAATGGCGGAGGGCATTCTTGCCGGATCGTCTTTCTGCTGTGGTTTGGACGCCGAATCAGTGAATTGCTAGGATTGCCGAACAAACAGGTAAACTGAGACGGCATAGCCGGGGGATGCATGAGTAAGGTCGAAGCGATTGAGCAACAGATCGAGAAGTTGTCGGCGGATGAGCTTGCCACGTTTCGCCGCTGGTATGCCATGTTCGACGCCGAGGTTTGGGATCGCGAGTTTGAGGCCGATGCGAAGGCCAGTCGACTTGATGCTTTAGCAGAAAAAGCTCTCCGCGCTCACTCGTCCGGGAAAGCAAAGCCCCTTTGATTCACCACGCTTCAGCCTCTCTTTTCCGTTAGCGGTCTTTCTCCATATCAAAGGGTGCGGCCAAGGTTGCCTTCAACTGCGCGCATCGGACGTACTGTTTTATCGTGCGCGTGTTCTTTCCCACACCATTCTCATCTGGGGTTGGCCTGGTTGGTCTCCTAACTGTGCGTGTCCAACGAGGGGAGTCTGCGACCGCGCGTTGCGCGAGCATAGGAGACCATCAGGCCGTCTCCTTTCGGGGTCTATTGTTTTTCCATTCCTTCATCACCAGGGAATGGCCGGATCACCCTTCAACTGCGCGCATGGGACGAGCACAGTCTTATCGTGCGCGTTCTGCGAGGTGCGCCGGGCTGCTTTCTCTCTCACCTACTTCCCCCAGCAAGCGGGGCTTGGTTTGCCCAAAACTGCGCGCGTCCAACGAGGGCCTTCTCAGGCCGCGCGTTGCGCGAGCAATTGGGCAATCAAGCCGCGCTTGCATCTCTCTCTTTTCCCCTCGTACAATGACGAACTCAAAGCTAACCCTTTGGCATTCTGATTGTTTCGGAGTGCCGGACCGATACAAGGGCCGTCTTCATGCGGGTTGAGTACACAAAGGGCGAGCGGGCGTCGCGCGAGCTGATCATGCTCCAGCGCCAGTCGTCCGAAGCCGCCGCCGGCCGGAAGATGAAGGTCATGCTCATCTTTCCTCCGGACTGGTTCCCGTCCGAACCCTATCTGAGTCTTCCGTCCCTCACCGCCGTCCTCCGCCAAGCCGGGCATCAGGTCGTTCAAAAAGACATCAATCTCGAAATGTGGGATTGGTACTTCAGCGAAGACTTTCTCAAGAAGGTTTTGCGCAAGGTGCCGCAGCAGCTCGATCGTTTGAGGAAGCTGGCGAAGAAGCGCGAGTTAGAGGACTGGGAGCAGGATCTTCAGCTGCAACTCTGCGAAGTAAGCCGCCAGCGCATCGATGAGCTGATCAAGAAGGCGGAACAGGCCAAGGCGATCATTCGCGGTGAAATATTCTACGAAATCGATCAGTTGGAGTGGGCGATTCAAGTTTTTCGTGAAGTCACGGCGGTGATCTCGCTGGTCTATGCGCCGGCACGGATTTGCATGCCGCCGATGGAGACCAATCTCTCCTATAAGGTGTTCGTCTCCAGTGAAGTGATGGAGGCGGTGAACGACACCCAGGTGAACGTCTACCGCGATGTGTTCGAGCAGCTCGTGAAGCCGGCCATCGAGGCGGAGCAGCCGGATGTGATCGGCATCTCGATCGTGTTGCAGCAGCAGATGTTCTCCTCCATGACCTTCTGCGCGCTCATCAAGCAGCACTTTCCCCACATTCATGTGACGATCGGCGGTAATACGGTCACGCGTCTGCGCGACGTGCTCCCGCAGTCGCCGTTGTTTCAGTACTTCGATAGTGCCGTGGTCTATGAAGGGGAGACGGCGTTCGTGCAACTCGTGTCGGCGGTCGGCGCGAAGCAGAGTCTGGCCGATGTGCCCAACACCATCTATAAAGATGCGACCGGCGTGCATGTGTCCGCGACGAGTTTCGCCGAAGACATGCAGACCCTGCCGCCACCGGACTTCGACGGCCTGCCGCTGGAGAAATATTTCGTCCCCACGAAGATCTTGCCTTATCTGGCGACGCGCGGCTGCTACTGGGGCCGCTGCGAGTTTTGCGACCATGGCGAAGGCTATACGGCGGGCTACCGCTCGAAGAAGATTCAAGACGTGCTGGCGGAGATCACGTACCTGCGCGACAAGTACGGGGCGAGACATTTTCACTTCACCGATGAGTCCTACCCGCCGGCGCTGTTCAGAAAACTCGCACGCGGCCTGATCGACAGCAACATGGGGATCGTCTGGACGACGCACATGCGGTTCGAGAAGAGCCTGCTGGAAGATCAGGTCTGGCAGGACGCGAAGGACAGCGGCTGCAAGTATCTCCACTTCGGCTACGAGTCGGGCAATGAGCGGGTGCTCAGGCTGATGGACAAGGCTACGACCACCGAAATCATGACGAAACACTTGAAGTATACCGCCGAGGCCGGCATCTGGAATCATTGTATGGGCTTCTTCGGGTTCCCCGGCGAGACGCGCGAGGAAGCCTGGTCCTCCGTGCAGTTTCTGGAGCAGAACAAGGATCACGTCCATTCGCTTGGGTTCGGCACGTTCGATCTCGGCCGGCACAATCCGGTGGCGAAGAACCCGGAGAAGTTCGGGGTCACGGCTTACAAAAATCCGGAGTGGGATCTGGCGCTGGATTATTACTTCACGGTGAAGCAGGGCTTGAGCATTGAAGAGGCAGAGCGGGTGTTCGAGGAGTTCGAGCGGAACCACAACCCGGGCTGGGACCTGCGGCTGTTCATCCGCGAATACATTTTTCTCTACATCGCGCGCTTCGGGTTGCAGAAGTTGCCGGATCTTCAGTATCGCGCGGCGAAAATCGCCGGGGCCGTGCCGACGCTGGCGGGGAAGATGTAGCGAAGGCGTGAAACATTGCGCGTGAGACGTTAAAGGTGAAACGTGAAACGGCGTTTCACGAAGGGTATCCATGAGTAGTCACGGTCTTGTTCAAATCGACGGGCTGTCGCCGATCAAGAAAGAAGATCGGAAGCAGTCGAAGGTGATGTTGCTGTTTCCGCCCGAATGGGTGCCGACGGCGCCGTATCTCGCCTTGCCGATGTTGACGGCGGTGTTGCGCGAAGCCGGGCACCAAGTCGTGCAGCGCGACATCAACATCGAGATGTACGACCATTTCTTCAGCATGGAGTTTTTGATCTGGGTGAAGGGTCGCCTGGGCATGCACCTCAAGCCCCTTCAGGACAAGGAAAAGGCCGGGACGCTGACCGAGCAGGAAGCCAGCCAGAAAGCGGTGCTGGAAGACGCCTACGCGGTGGACGTGTTCGATCTCGCGGAGCGGGCCGAAGATGCGAAGCTGGTCGTGCGCGGCGAGCGGTTCTATGAGGCGGAGAGGCTGGAACGCGCGCTCAATACGTTTCGCGAAGCGATGCAGTACATCTCCGCTGCCTACTATCCGGCCTCGCTCGTGTTTTATCCGATGGAAAGTAATCTCGGTTACCGCCCCGGCGTCTCACAGGAGGTGTTTGCCTGTCTCGACGACGAGCGGGTGAACGTCTATCGCGACATCTGCAATCAATTGGTACTGCCCAGCGTGAGCAAGGAAAGGCCGGCGGTGATCGGCATCTCCATCGGCACGCAAATGCAGCTGATGGCCGGTCTCACGTTCTGCAAGATGATCAAGGAAAGTTTTCCGGAGATCCGCGTCGTAGTCGGCGGGAACGTCGTCACGCGGTTGCAGGAAGAATGGGCGCATCACGAGCGGTTCTTTACCGAGGTGTTCGACGCGGCCATTTTGTACGAAGGCGAGCATGCGCTGCTGTGGTATCTGGAGGCCGTGAACGGCCAGCGGGCGATAGAGCAGGTGCCCAACCTCATGTATCGCGACGCGGACGGCGTGAAGCAGAGCAAGGAAGTCTACACGGAGAAAACGACGGCGCTGCCGTTGCCGGACTTCGACGGCCTGCCGCTGGACCGCTATTTCGTCCCCGAGCGGATCATTCCCTACCTCGCCACGCGCGGCTGCTACTGGGGCCGGTGCACCTTCTGCGATCACGGCCAGGGCTATTTCGATCAGTACCGCGGCATGAGCGCCCAACATGTGGTGGAGCAGGTCACGGCGTTGCGGGATAAGTACAACTGCCGCCACTTCCTGTTTTCCGATGAGTCCTATCCGCCTGCGTTGTTCAAGAAGGTGTCGCAGTTGCTCGTGGATCGGAATGTCGGCATTAAGTGGACCACGTTGATCCGCTTCGAGGAAACCTTGCAGGACCAGGCAATTTGGGATCTGGCGGCGAAGGCCGGCTGCTGCACGTTGTACTACGGCATGGAGTCGGCGAACGAACGCGTGCTGAATCTTATGGACAAACATGCGCGGAAGAGCGTGATCCAGAACAATCTGCATCAGGCGGCCAAGGCGGGGATCTGGAACCACGTGATGGCGTTTTACGGGTTTCCCGGGGAGACGCGCGACGAGGCGCTGGAGACGCGGCAGTTCGTCATCGACAATCAGCCGGTGATCCATTCGGTAGAGCTATTTTATTTCGTGGCCTACCGCCATACGCCCATGGTGCGCAATCCGGAGAAGTTCGGCATCACGATTCATAAGCAGGAGGAGTATGACCTGCCGTTGGATTACTACTACACGCTGAATGAGCCGGTGGGGATTTCCTGCCTCGATGCGATGCAGCTCTGTGAGGAGTTTTACAAGAACGATTTTCAGCCCTGGGCGGTGCGGGTGAACAGCCGCGAGCATGTGTTCTTGTACATCTCCAAGTTCGGCACGAATAAGCTGCCGCAGATTTATGCGGCTACAAAGGACGGTGCCGCGACGGAAGGGGTGTCCGGCCTCGTGACCTGGCCGATGGCTGTGGCCGAAGGAACGGGAGAAAAAGACGGCGAGACGTCGCTCTCCAGGGTCGTCTCTCACGGCGTCGAATAGTAGGCTGCTGAAAACGACCTCCCACGTCGTTCTCGGCTCGTTAAAATCCTCAACGTACCCCTGAGGGTACGCCTCCGGTTTTAACTCGCTGCGGCCTAGTGGGACGCCGTTTTGAGCAGCCTGCAAGATGCGGGTTGGGGTGGATGATGAAAACGCCATCTCACGGCGTTCTCGGGCGGCTGTCTCCCTGCGACGTACCGCAAGGGCACGCCTCGGTCGCCACCCTCCCTGCGGCATTGTGACATGACGTTTTGATCATCCGAGGGATTCGGAAGATGTAGTGCGTGAAACGATCTTTCACGTTTTACGTCTCATGCTCATGGCTCCTCGCTTCGTCCCTGACGAGGATCGCACTGAGCAAAGCGTATGAGGCTTCGACTAGCCTGGTCATCTCTTCGGCTTTCGTATAGGCCTGCATGTATTTCTTGGGGTTGTTGGTCAGGTTGGCGAAGCGGCGCGGGGTCCAGGTATGGAGCAGTGCATCGCGTTTCTGCTCGAGTTGTTCGCGGGTAAAGGGCTGTGATAGTGCGAAGAGTGCGAGTGCATCGGTGAGGCGTATTTCGGTCATGTCACGGAGTCTGGCAAGTCGACGATGACCCTGTCAATCTCACACAGATCGTCCGAACGGCGATAGGCAAACCGGTTTACCCATGCCCACCACGCTTCCCATTTTTCAGCCGACTCCGATCTTCAAAGATCGTACCGACTATCGGCAGGTGCTCATCAGGGAAATGGACGCGGGGAAAATTCCCCTGAGTCTTGGCCGGGACTGTCCGGTCAAATGTGAATTCTGTTACGAACTCGACCACTCCTACCGCGAAACGCTCGATCCGCCGAAGACCAGCGATGAGGATTGGAAGTTCATCCTCGAGTACATCAGCCGGAAGCCGACCGACCCCACGCAGTTCTGGTGCCTTGGCGGCAACGAGTTCATGGAATGGACCGACCTCTTCCTCCACCCCAAGGCGATGGAATGGGTCGAGGACTTTCTGAAGTACACCGACAAAAGCATCCAGTTTTTTACCGTCGGATTTGTGCATGTGCCGAAGATTCACCAATTGGTGGCACAGTATCCGGGCCGGATCAACTTCGAACTCTCCGTTATCACGCTCAGTGAGTACCGGCAGCGCTTGATGCCGCATGCGCCGTCCATTAAGCATCTGATGAAGGTGTTGGATGGACCGGCCGTGTCCTCCGCAAACTTCTATGCCTTCGACCAGCATACGATGTCGAAAGACGCGGCGACGATTTCCGCGATCAACCAACAATGTGTGCTCTGGATGGGGACACTCACGCCCGTGCGGGGACTGAAAGAAGAGACGGCTTCATTGATGCGTCAGGGGCGGAAGTTCCTGCCGGAGGAGGCAACGCGGATTTATCACTTAGGATTGCCCAATCTCCAGACCATTCATACGGAGTCCTATACGACGGCGTTCTTGAGCCGCCGCCGCATTGTGAGCCTGTTTGATTCGTTGGAATTGGAGAAGAAGGACACGGTTGTGATGGCGGGGAGTGTCCACAAAATCCTGACCATGTTTCGAAAGAATCGCGCGAAATTTCTCTACGTCCCCAATGCCTTGCTGAGTGGCGATTCCGATTGCACGGTACTCCTGACCTTCGATGATATTGCACGGCGGCTGACGAAGGAAAAAGCCATCCATGTCCCGAAATGCATCATGCAGTCGGGGCGCGGCCCCTATACTGATATCACCGGCGTGAGTCTGGAGCAGTTCACCAAAAAGACTGGTGTGCGTGTGAAGGTGTTGCATAAGATCGATACCCGCTTCGCCAATCAGCAGCTCTACCGGCATGGCTCACTGCAGAATTACGTGGAACAATACCTCAACCATCCGATGAGGCCTGCATACGAGGCCATTCCTCGCCCGGTGTAACAGGCTGCTGAAAACGACCTCCCACGTCGTTCTCGGCTTGCCGAAATCCTCAACGTACCCCTGAGGGTACGCCTCCGGTTTCGGCTTGCCTGCGGCCTCGTGGGAAGCCGTTTTGAGCAGCCTGCCAGCGTCTACCGGAGGCGGTGAAAACGCCATCTTCCAGCGTTCTCGGTCACGTGCCTCCCTGCGACGTACCACAAGGGTACGCCTCAGTCGCCCCGCTCCCTGCGGCCTTGGCAGATGCCGTTTTGACCAGCCGGCGGATGCCAATCAGGTTCAATGCCTACATGACCAGCTCGCCGAAATCCTCAGCGTACCCCTGAGTACGCCTCCGGGTTCGGCTTGCGTGCGGCCTCGTGGGATGCGGTTTTGAGCAGCCTGCCAGCCTCTGAGAGGGAATCAAAAATTGTGACAGTTCGTTACTCATCCTACCCACTGTTCGGCTGTATGCTGAACAGTGCGCATCCAAGATTCTTACCTGCTGCTCCCTGTACATCCATCGCCCCTTGCAAAAAATACTGACTCGGGGCAACATGCCACCAGCATCACGTTGAGGAGGTTATGCCCGGGCAGCGGCGCTTGCAATTCTACCAGGCCGACGTGTTTACCGATGAGCCGTTCGGCGGCAATCCGGTGGCGGTGTTCCCAGATGCCGACGGATTGACGGACGAGGAACTCCAGCGAATCGCCCGGGAGATGAACCTGTCTGAAACGGTTTTTGTCTTTCCGCCGACCGACCCGGCGGCGGTGGTCAAGATGCGCATCTTCACCCCGACGCAGGAAATTCCGTTCGCTGGTCACCCCGTCATCGGCACATTTTTCGTTCTCGGCAGCCTGGGCCGTCTTACGCTTCGCGAGCCGGTCACGCGGGTGTTGCAGGAATGTAATCTCGGCCTGTTTCCCGTCGATATCCATTCGCATGACGGGGTGATCGAACGCGTGGTCATGGCGCAACCGAGCCCGGAGTTTCTGGATGTGATCGATGAGCCGGAAGCGCTGTTTGCCATTGCCCGCTCTCTGGGCATCACCAAATCGGCGATTACCGAAAGCCGCTTTCCCGTCCAGGTGGTTTCGACGGGGCTTCCGGTCATTATCGTGCCGGTGCGGACTCTGACGGCTGTACGGTCGATCGTGCCCGATGTTGCAGCGATCGCCGAGTTGTCCCAACAGTATGGCGCCAACGGCATGATGGTGTTCAGCACGATGACGGTCGAGCAGTCCTCCAGCGTGCATACGCGCATGTTCGCGCCGTTGATCGGCATTGTGGAAGATCCGGCAACCGGGAGCGCGAGCGGCGCCTTGGGCGCCTATCTGGTGCAGCACGGAGTCGTGGATATCAGACCTGAGACCGAGATCACCGCCGAACAGGGATACGAGATTGATCGTCCGTCCCGCATTTTGATTCAGGTGAATTCCGACGATGATGCAATTCAGGGTGTGATGGTCGGGGGGGAATCGATATTGGTGGTGGAGGGGACGCTCAGTTGTTAGCAGGATGATGAACACGCCATCGCACTGCATAAGATATTTGGGCCCGGAGCGCAATGTCGCGAGAAATCGTGTGAGAGGAATCAGATGAACGCGGTTGTGTTTCATGAGCACGGTGGGCCGGGGAAGCTCCAGTATCAGGAGATGCCGATGCCGACCATCGGTCTCGATGAGGTGTTGGTGCGGGTCAAGGCCTGCGCGCTGAATCACCTGGACATTTGGATTCGCCAGGGTAGTCCCGCTTATCCGATGCCGCTCCCGCACATTTCTGGTTCCGACATCGCCGGCGTGGTGCAGCAAATCGGGTCTCACGTGGACGGGGTGGCCGAGGGAGAACGTGTCTACGTGTCTCCTGGGATCGGCTGCGGCCGTTGCGAGCAGTGTGTGGGCGGTCGTGACAACATGTGCCGGTCTTACGGGTTGATCGGAGCGATGTGCCATGGCGGGTATGCGGAATATGTGAAGGTGCCCGCGAGAAATGTGCATCCGATTCCCGGCGCCTTGTCCTTTGAACAGGCGGCGGCATTTCCGCTGGTGTCCGTCACCGCCTGGCATATGCTGTTCGGGTTGGCCGACTTGCGCCCAGGCGAAGAGGTCTTGATCATGGGCGCGGGCAGCGGCGTCGGGCATATGGCGATTCAAATGGCCAAATTCGCCGGCGCCCGCGTGTTCACCACGGTCGGCAGTGATGAGAAAATCGCCAAAGCCAAGGCACTGGGCGCCGATGAAGTCATCAATCACAGCCGCGAGCAGGTTAATCAGCGGGTGCGTGACCTGACACAGCGCCGCGGCGTGGATGTGGTGATCGAGCACATCGGTCCGGAGGTGTGGACGCAGTGCATCGATTCGTTGGCCAAGGGGGGGCGACTGGTCACCTGCGGTGCGACGACGGGGGCGGAGGTCAAGCTCGACTTGCGCTACGTGTATTCGCGACAGCTGACGATCAAGGGCTCGTACATGGGCTCGCAGAGTGAGTTGTTGAAAGCCGCACACCTGGTCGGTGAAGGCAAGTTGCGGCCGGTCATCGATCGGACGTTTCCACTGTCTGAGGCAAAAGCCGCGCAAGAATATCTTTTGAATCGGAAATTTTTTGGTAAGATCGTGCTGACTGTTTCGTAGTCGGCTTTATTATCGGTTCTGATGTCCCAACGGGCAGAAAGGTATGTGGTATGGCAACTGTTTCACAAATCATGAACAAGAAACCTCAAAGCGTCGGTCCGACGACCTCCGTTCGCGGTGCGGCGAAGAAGATGCGCACCCTGCGGGTCAGCTCCCTCCTGATCAAGAAGGGGAAAAATCATGTCGGCATCGTGACCGATACGGATCTGGTGCGGAAGGGATTGGCCACCAATCAAGACGTGGGCAAGCTCACGGTCGAGCAGGTGATGACGTCTCCGCTGTGCACCATCGAGAGTAACCAGGATGTCGATGACGCGCAGGATATGATGGGCGACCTCGGTGTGCGCCACCTCGCGGTGACCAAGGGTGGCTCGATCGTCGGCGTGGTATCGGTGCGCGATCTCTTGATGCATTACAAGCGATACGCGCAATCGAGATTGGCGGATAAGCAGACGTACTCTGAACCCAAGATCAGCCAAGACTAAAGGATGTTGAAAACGGCTTCCAGCAGCGTTCTCGGCTCATCAAAATCCTCAACGTACCCCCCTGAGGGTACGCCTCCGGTTTTGCTTCGCCTGCGGCCTTGCTGGAAAGCCGTTTTGAACATCCTTCCGGACGGATGCTGAAAACGGCCACCAGCTTCGTTCTCGGCTCATCAAAATCCTCAACGTACCGCTGCGGGTACGCCTCAGTCGCTGTTCTTCCTGCGGCCTGGTTGGAGAACCGTTTTGAGCATCCTCGGGCGGACTAGCCGACCGGCGGAAAACCGCTGCCAACAATAAAAATCATCAGCTCACAGCAATCAGTTCCGAGCAAACCTCAAAGCTGAAGACTGATTGTTGAAAGCTGACGAGCTACTACTTGGTGAGTTCTTTGACGAGGTGACCGAGTTCGGGGAGGATAAGTTTTTCCATCGCCAGGCGCACGGCGTTTTCGGAGCCTGGGGTGGAGAAGAGGACGCGGCCTTTAATAATCCCGGCCGTGGCGCGGCTCATGATGGCCGGTGAGCCGATGTCCTGATAGGTCAGAAACCGAAAGACTTCGCCGAATCCATCCAGTCGTTTTTCCAGCATCGCATCCACGGCTTCGAACGTGGAGTCCCGCCGCGAGATTCCCGTTCCGCCGTTGATGATGATGGCCTGCACGGAGTCATTGGCCACACCCTCCGTGATCCGTGCCCTGATCTGAGCCGGCTCATCCTTGACGAGGTGATAGGCCGCGATCGTGTGCCCGTTCTCCTTCAAGAGCTTTTGGATCAACTGACCACTGGTATCGGTCTCGGGCGTGCGGGTGTCGCTGCAGGTGATGACCATGCAGCCGACGGAGCGGGGCGTGTGCTGTTTGTGTTCTTTGTGGCTCGGGGTGCTCATCGCGATCAAATGATGAACAGGCCTTCCAACGTCGTTCTCAGCTCCTCAACGTACCCGTGAGGGTACGCCTCAGGATTTGAGTCGCCTGCGGCCTTGCTGGAAAGGCATGTTGATCATCCTCAAAGAAAAGGAGGATTCGAGCTATTTCCAGATGCTGTCAGGATTCAACTTTTCGGCCGGCTTTCCGCCCTTGATGTGTTCATCGAGGATGGTCGCAACATCCGCTTCCGTGACCTTGGAATACCAGGTGCCTTCGGGATAGACCACGACGGTCGGTCCCTGTTCGCAGGGGCCCAGGCAGGACGAACCGGTGACCAGTACTTCGCCCGGCATGATCCCGCGCTGCATGAGACCCATGTTGAAGGTCATCAGCAATTGTGCAGAACCCTGGCCGCCGCAGGACGGTTTCGGGTGGCCCGGCGGACGGGCGTTGGTGCAGACAAGGATATGATGTTTCGGTTTCGGCATCGTGACCTCGAATGAATGTATGGGGTAATTGATGACCTGGCGAATGCGTCAGGCTGGCTTATAGGCTTTCCACTGTTCGATGCAGTCTTCGGGCAGCTTCCACTGTTTGAGGCCCTTGAGGACCCAATCGATATAATGTTCTTTGGGCTTGAACTTGCCGATGGGGTTCGCGGCATGGGTGGTGACCAGCAACTTTTCGCCTTCTTCCGTGATGACGGTCACCGGTAGGTGGCGGTATGCGCCTTGCGGTACGTCGTTTTCGAATTCGTCGAGGATCTTAAGATCTTCGTCGGTGATTTCGAAGACGGCTCCCCAGACTTTTTCTCCGGGCGACGGCACGACGCTCGCCAGACCGCAGCGCCACTGCGTCGACCAGCGGCAAAACTGCACGCTATGGTCGGGGAGATAGGCCGGGAAGAGAAACTTATGCTCCGGGGCTCGGCGCTTGAGCTGCGACGGGTTCAAATTGTCCGCGTAAAAGAAGAACTTCATTGAACGGTGAGGCTCCCATAGTAGCTTGTGGATTGACCGGTACTTGTACCATAGCGTTGCGCGGCCTTGTCAAGCGCGACGAGACGGCGTCGTGAGCCTGTCTGTCGTCTCGGCGGCTTCCTTCTCTGATTGACAGAGAAATCACACGCCACATATAGTGCTCAATTCATCCATCACTCACCGTGGCGATCGTGACATCGTATGAGTAAAGTGATCCATTACGCAGTGCTGCTGCTTCTGCTGGTCGGAGTGCTGGTGTATTGGTGGATGAAGCCACCCACCATCAATCCGATCACCGATCCGCGCGCGGCCGAAGCGTTGGCCCTGGTGCAGACCCACCGAGCGGCCGGCTATCCCACGATTCTCCAGGCCTTCAATGAACGGGCGCGGATTCAAGAGGCCCGCAACTTGGGGCTCCGCTTGGGGGAGTGGCAGGTGATCAAGCAGGATGAGCAGCGCTATGAAGTCCGGATCTATATGCGGGAGCAGGGCACGACGCAGTGGTTCGAGCGCGACTTCATCTGGCACGTCGACTTGGCGACGAAGCGGGTCAACGCCGCCTCATTACCGGCCGACGGTCTCATGCCGGAAGGGCCAGACAGCACTCGACCCGGTCGATCCCCGAACGGCGCGCCGCCGTTTCCGCCTACAATGTAAGCGGCACCTTCACCTGCACATTCGAACCTTCGACGCGCACCTCGACGCAGGCGACGCGGATCTCGGGATTCTCCCGCCGCTCGCCAGTGAACACGTTCAATCGCCAGCCGTGCCAGGGACATTCAATCCAGTCCCCCTCGAGACAGCCTTCGCCCAACGGTCCTCCTGCGTGGGGGCAGGTATTATCGACGGCTCGAAACGTGCCGTTCACATTGCACAACGCGAGAAAGATGCCGTCGACTTCAACCGTGCGACAGGTTCCCGGCGGAACCTGATCCACTTGGGCCACGGTGACGTAGTCGGTGTTCGAGCTCATGGTGTTCCTTCACAGATCACAGGATGGTCTCGCTTGTCTCAGGATGCGTAACATTATGGTAGCAATCGCCTAAGCGCTTGATTTCATTGGCCGCATATGGCATAGATGAATCAAGTTTCTTGAGGGGAAGGGTCTATCTCGCGCCGCCATTTGCTATTCTCTAAATAGTGCACGCATAGGAGACCGCCGGAGCCACTATGGAAATGACCTTGTTGCTCAACTCCACCTATGAACCGCTGCGTGTCCTGCATTGGCAAAAGGCCATTACCTTGCTCTGGCAGGGGAAGGTCGAAGTCCTCGAAGTCTACGACCGTCAGATCCACGGCATCTCGATCTCGATCAAACTCCCCTCGGTGATGCGGCTCTTGAAGCTGGTCAAGCTCAAGGATAGTCACCGCGCCGTGAAGTTTTCCCGCATCAACATTTTCACCCGGGATGGCTATTGCTGCCAGTATTGCAAACACAAATTCCGCACGGAAGAACTCACCTTCGACCATGTCGTGCCCATCGCGAAAGGCGGGCGCAAGACCTGGGAAAACATCGTGACGGCCTGTTGGCGGTGCAATAACCGGAAGAGCGGGCGGACGCCGGAAGAAGCCAACATGCGCCTGATCAAAAAACCCGTGAAGCCCCGCTGGAGCCCCACGGTTACCATCACCATCGGCATCCGTAACACGCCGGAAAGCTGGCGGGATTATCTGTATTGGAAT
>JAEURX010000011.1 GCA_016788885.1 Nitrospira sp.
CGTCAGCACCGCCGACGTCTGCATCAAGTAGCAGGCCCGCAGGTATTTCTCGGTCAGGACCGAGCAGGGATACAACAGGTCCTGGGGGTTGAGAAAACTGGTCACGTCATGGTGATGATGGCCACCGGCCGGTTGCGCCCGTTGCGCCTGCTGGAAGGTCACGATGTTTTCCATGAACACCCCACCGTAGCAGGATTCTCGATCCCAGCTCCCCGGCAAGGCATCACAAAACGCCAAACTCTTGAGCACGTCATAGCGGAACTGAATGGTCAGTCCATGCCCAAGGCCGTGCAGACAATTGTAGCGCTGAAATGAGTAGGCAGAGACCGTCTCGCTGATGGGGCACAGCGGGAGGATATGTTGCGGCTCCACCTGGGACAGGCTGCTGAGGAAGGCCTGCAACACCCCATGATAGCAGCCAGACCAAAAGACATCCCGGCAATGCGACATCGCCAGCGGCGCCGTTCCATAGTGGGCAAATGCGCGTTGGCCGATGTGGTGCACGAGCGGATGCGCCTCGCGCAGCGCTTCAGGGTCCTGCGCCGTGATCTGTTCCAGAGCCGTCAAGGCTGGCTCGGCCCCCTCGGCTTGCAACACCGTCTCCAGATACCGTTGATAGCATTCCATCTTGGTCTCAAACGGCTGAGTGCGGCAGGTCTCCGGCGGTGTCGGCTCACTCGCCTGCAGCCCGCCAACCCATACCAAACCGAGCAGCACCACCAACAACCGTGCGCTCCATTGACCACGCATGATTCTCTCTCCCTGAGTTCAATCGCGACCGATTACTTCAGACTTGTGATTCTAAAATACCCACCGGAATCGATCCAGAAAAAATCACCTCGCCACGGAGCAACAGCGTGCCCCCCTTCTCCCACCCTGTGGTTCTGTGATAGAACCATGCGCGTTTCATCATCGTGCCTCGACGAGATCGCAGCCACCATGTCCACGACGCCAGAGCCTCCTACACGCTCCGACTTCATTCGCGAAATTGTTGCGGCCGATCGTGCCGCCGGCAAACATGACGGCCGGGTGGTAACCCGCTTTCCGCCGGAACCGAACGGCTATCTCCATATCGGACATGCCAAATCCATCTGCCTCAACTTCGGCATTGCCAATGAGCAACCGGGCGGAATCTGCCACCTCCGCATGGATGATACCAATCCGACGACAGAAGACCCCGAATATGTTCAGGCGATTCAAGAAGATGTCCGCTGGCTGGGGTTCGATTGGCATGACCAGATGTTCTTCGCATCCGACTATTTCGAGCGACTGTATGGGTACGCGGAGATCCTCATCAAAAAAGGCCTTGCCTATGTCGACAGCCTGACGGCCGACGAGATGCGCCGCTACCGCGGAACACTCACGGAACCGGGACAGGCCAGCCCGCATCGCACCAGGAGCATCGACGAGAATTTGGACCTGTTCCGTCGGATGCGGGCGGGCGAATTTCCCGACGGCGCGCATGTGCTCCGCGCCAAAATCGACATGGCCTCGCCGAACATCAATCTCCGCGATCCGGTGCTCTACCGCATCCGGCATGTCGCCCATTACCGCACCGGCACGACCTGGCCTATCTACCCCGCATATGATTTCGCGCATCCGCTGTCCGATGCGATAGAAGGCATCACCCATTCGATCTGCACCTTGGAATTTGAAGACCACCGGCCACTGTATGACTGGGTCGTGGCTCAATGCGAGACGCCGCAGCGGCCGCAGCAAATCGAATTTGCCCGGCTGAATGTGACCTTTACCGTCATGAGCAAGCGCAAATTGCTCGATCTCGTCGAGCGCAAGGTGGTCAACGGATGGGACGATCCACGCCTGCCGACGCTCAAAGGACTGCGCCGCCGCGGGTTCACGCCCGAAGCTCTGCGCGCATTTTGCGAAGCAATCGGCGTCGCGAAGCGGGATGCCATCGTCGAAATGCAGCTCCTCGAACACTTTGTCCGCGAAGACCTGAACAAGCGCGCTCCGCGCGTCATGGCCGTCCTCCGCCCCTTGCGCCTCGTGATCGAAAATTATCCCGAGGGACAGGTCGAGCAGCTCGATGCCGTCAACAATCCTGAAGATCCGTCCGCAGGCACGCGTCAGGTCCCCTTTTCCCGCGTCTTGTATATCGACCAGGACGATTTCAAAGAAGATCCGCCCAAACAATTTTTCCGGCTCGCCCCGGGCCGTGAGGTGCGGCTGCGTTACGCCTACATCATCACCTGTGTTGGCGTCGTGAAGGACCCTGTCACCGGCGAGATCACAGAACTTCGCTGCACCTATGATCCAGAAACGAAGAGCGGCGGTGCGCAGGCACAACGAAAAGTGAAGGCCACGATCCACTGGGTGTCGGCGAGCCATGCCGTCGACGCGGAAGTACGGCTGTATGAGAGTCTCATGCTCACGGATCCCAGCAAGATTCCTGCCGATCAGGATTGGACGCAACAGCTCAATCCCCATTCCCTGGAACGGCTGCCGTCGTGCAAAGTAGAACCCAGCCTGGCCTCAGTCGCTCCCGGCACCAATGTCCAATTTGAACGGGTCGGCTACTTTTGTGCCGACCCCGATTCGGCGCCGACCAGGCTCGTGTTCAACCGAACCGTGACGCTCAAAGACGCCTGGGCCAAGATCGAGAAATCCCACACCTCGCGTTGATCGGCTCATTCCGCCTTGAATCAGCCCAATTCCCCCGCAAAGTACTGGGGCGCCAGCCTTCTGCCACCTTGAACCTTCTCCTGTCGATGAACGAGAATCACTCCTCGCTCGGTTGATCGCTTCATGATCACAAAGGAGTGACGACGATGGTGACAGGATCGGGCAGCGAAGATCATCAGGCAGAACGCGGGTCATTGCGGGAGCGCCTCTTGCGCCTGGAAGCGGCGATTCCGAGCGCGGCGACTAGCGCGCAACCAATCCTTACGAATATTCACCGCTCCATCCGCCGGCTCCACGATCAACTTCAGCGCATCGATGTGACGCCTCTCCTACCCCGCTCTCTCGTCGGCCATGTTCGCTGCTTCGATTGCGGCACCACCGACATGGAATCGTTTCATACCTCCACACAGGGCGGCTACCATCTCTGCCCGGCCTGTTTTCAGCAACGGCTCCGCACGGGACGTGCCAAGACCGCTCATTAACCATTGCGTTCTCCGTTGATCTCGACGCCGCGTCGACCCAGAAAGCACCACCCCCTGCCGCTAGCCCTGGGCCCTTCCTGCACCGTATACTGCACGCTTTCACTGTCGCGAGAGAGGTATCCCGGGTATGGCCCCGAACATTCTATTGAGTTGCGAATCGATCAGTAAGAGTTACGGGGTGCGAGCCCTGTTCGCCAACCTGAGCTTGGCCTTGTGCGAAGGTGACCATGTCGGACTGATCGGCCCGAACGGGTCCGGCAAGTCGACCTTGCTGAAAATTCTGGCCGGGCTTGAGCCGCCGGATACCGGCACGCGCACCCTGCGCGGCCATACACGGGTGGGATATGTCCCTCAGGAACCGAGTTTTCCTGCCGGCTTCAACATCGAACAAGTTCTGCAGCACACTCTCACCGAGGCAGGCCGTGATCCTCACGAAGAAGGCGGCCGGATCGCCCGAGCCCTCAGCATCGGCTCCTTTCCGGATCCTGAACACGATGTGGACACCCTGTCAGGAGGCTGGCGCAAACGTCTCGCCATCACGCAAGCCTTGCTGCTCGAGCCGGACGTGCTGCTCATGGATGAGCCGACCAACCATTTGGACGTCGAGGGCATCCTCTGGCTGGAACGGTTGCTCAAGAATCGCGCCAAGGCCTTTCTCGTCATCAGTCACGACCGTCGATTTTTGGAGGCGATCGCCACGCGCATGGTCGAACTCAATCGTTGTTATCCCGAAGGGCGCTTTGAAGCCAAAGGTCGCTACAGCGATTTCTTGGAGCAGCGAGATGCCGCACTGCAGGCGCAGGCCGACTATCAGTCCTCGCTGGCCAATCGTGTCCGACGCGAAGTGGAATGGCTGCGTCGAGGGCCCAAGGCCCGCACGACCAAAGCCAAGGGCCGCATTCAATCTGCCGGCAAACTGATCGAGGAATTGGACCAGGTCGAATCCCGCGCTGCGCAGTCGTCGATCGGCATCGACTTTTCCGCCTCGGGACGAAAATCAAAACAACTGCTCGTCGCGAAAGCCGTGACGAAGCGTTTCAATGAGAAGCCCGTCGTCACGAATCTGGACCTGCTCCTCGGGCCCGGTCAACGCTTGGGCCTCCTTGGCCCGAACGGAAGCGGCAAGACCACCCTGCTTCGACTGCTGGCCGGCACGCTGGAACCGGACTCCGGCACGATCATGCGGGCCGACGGGCTGCGCATCGTCTCCTTCGAACAACATCGCGAATCACTGGATCAGGCCGCCACCCTGCGGCGGGCATTGGCCCCCTCAGGCGATGCGGTCGTGTACCAAGGCCGCTCTGTCCATCTGGCATCGTGGGCAAAGCGGTTCCTCTTTCGACCCGAACAGCTCGACCTCCCGGTCTCGCGGCTATCCGGCGGTGAACAGGCGCGACTGCTGATTGCCCAACTGATGTTGCAACCGGCAGACCTGCTCATTCTGGACGAGCCGACCAACGATTTGGATATTCCGACGCTGGATGTGCTGGAAGATAGCCTGCTCGAATTTCCCGGCGCACTCGTGCTCGTGACGCATGATCGGTGGTTACTGGATCGCGTCTCGACCATCCTGCTGGCGCTGGATGGTACCGGCCGACTCGAATGGTTTGCCGACTATGCCCAGTGGGAAAGCGCGCAGGAACGGGCCGCTGAATCCGAAACGGGCGGGAACAATGATGATACTGCTCCCGCCGCGACCGACCAAGGGGCAGGGACTGCGACGATTCGCAAACCCAAAAAACTCAGTTATCGAGAACAGAAGGAATGGGGCACCATTGAAGAGACGATTCTGAAGGCCGAGGAGCAGGTCGCCACCTGTCAGGCTGCCCTGCAGGATCCAGCGGTGGTGTCGAATGCCGTGGAATTGCAGGCACGGAGCGAAGCCTTAGTGGAGGCACAGGCTGAAGTGGAGCGACTCTATGCGCGCTGGGCCGAACTGGATGAGAAACGCGCACAGACGGTGCAGAGTTCGTGACGAGAAAATTGGCTGGGGGACTAGGAATCGAACCTAGGTAGCCAGCTCCAAAGGCTGGCGTCCTACCGCTAGACGATCCCCCAGCGCGGTACGGAACCGAGACATCGAGCTGAAGAGCAAGGCATGAGCAAGGTTTTGGCTGGGGGACTAGGAATCGAACCTAGGTAGTCAGATCCAGAGACTGACGTCCTACCGCTAGACGATCCCCCAACCGGTCCACACAGTAATATAAGCCTCTCCATTGCGTCAAGATCGAGCGCGATTCTTGAACGGCCAATCAGGATCTGGAGGCTTGCTCGATTCCCTTACGCAATCGAATCAACGTACGTTCCCGGCCGAGAACTTCCATGACTTCGAACAATCCGGGGCTTGCCGTCCGGCCAGTCAAGGCCACACGTACCGGCTGAGCCAGCTGGCCCATTTTGATCTCCTCTTGCTCGACCAGTTTTTTGAACGCCTTTTCCCACTCGTGCTTGGAGAAGACCGGAAACGCCTCAAAGCGCTCCACGAGCTTGATCAACACGGGGGCCTGAGCCGGAGTCAGGAACTTCTTCGCGGCATCCTCATCAAACGATACGGCGTCGCCGAAGTAGGGCCTCACCCAATGGACCATTTCGACGAGCGTTTTGGTTCGTTCCTTCACCAGGACGACCAGTTGCGCAAGCCACTCTGTGGAAACAGCATGAACTTCGTCTTTGAGATCGGTTTGCTCGAGCAACGGCACCAACGCCTTCGCCACCTGCTCGGGCGGATTGGTCTTGAGGTATTCGGCATTGAGCCACAGCAACTTGTCCGGGTTGAAGACGGCTGGCGACGTCTGGACATTCTTCCATGAAAATTTTTCGATCAGCTCTTGCCGCGAAAACAGCTCTTGGTCTCCATGCGACCAACCAAGCCGGACCAGATAGTTCACCATGGCATCAGGCAGGTAGCCCATGTCTTTGTATGCCATGATGGAAGTCGCGCCATGACGCTTCGAGAGCCGCGTTTTATCGGAGCCCAGAATCATCGGTAAGTGGCCGAAGCGTGGCAGCGGGAATCCCAGGGCCTGAAAAATAGGGATCTGACGAGGCGTATTCGTGAGGTGGTCATCCCCCCGCACCACATGGGTAATACCCATCAAGGCATCGTCCACCACCACGGAAAAGTTATACGTGGGAAAGCCGTTCGATCTGAGAATGATGACGTCATCCAGAATCTGATTGTCGAACACCACCCGGCCCTTGATCAGATCATCGACAATCGTCTCACCGGCCTGCGGAGCTTTGAACCGGAGCGCCGCGTCACCGGTTGGCTTGGCCAGGCCCAGGTTTCGGCACCGTCCATCATATCTTGGCGATCCGCCCTTGGCCTCCGCTTCTTTCCGGCGCGCTTCTAGCTCCTCCGGCGTACAGACGCACCAATAGGCATGGCCCTGCTCAAACAACTGCATGGCATGACTTCGATAGAGATCCATGCGTTCGGTCTGCCGAAAGGGACCTTCGTCCCAATCCAATTTGACCCAGCGCATGCCATCGAGAATGGCTTGAATCGATGCGTCGGTGGAACGATCCTGGTCCGTATCTTCGATCCGAAGAATAAACACGCCATTCTGCTGCCGGGCAAACAGCCAATTGAATAAGGCCGTCCGCACCCCGCCGATATGGAGGAAGCCGGTCGGACTGGGCGCAAATCGAACCCTGACCTGACTCATCGCGTCACCGTAGTGTGAGTGGGAAAAATGAACGGGGGGGTATCTATACCATGGCACCGAAACGATGTACAGAACTGGGCTGTTCCATTCTGAATCTGTTTTTGCTAAGAACAGTCCATGGCTGAACCAACACAACTTGCTGAAGTCGTCTCGCTCACCACATTGACTCCCCACACCACAGAGCTGGTGCTCCGCCCGGTCGAGTCTCCGCTCTCGTTTAAACCCGGCCAGTGGATCTCTCTCCAGTTACCAATCGGCGACCATCCGCCATTGAACCGGGCCTATTCCCTGGCAGAGCCCCCGACATCCACCGGGCATCTCACACTCGTCTTCGATCATGTTCCGGGAGGCAAGGGTTCGAGCTATCTCTCGTCGCTCAATGCCGGAGATCGCGTTCCTTTCTCGGGGCCCTATGGTCATTTCGTGCTTCCCGAGCCAACAATACCGCATTTGCTGTTGATCGGCCGTTACTCAGGACTCGTCCCCCTCCGCTGCATGATCCGCGCCCTAGTGGGACAGGACACCATGCATTCGACGACTCTGATTGCCCATGCACCGACCACCAGCGAACAGTTGTACCACGAGGAATTCATGGCGCTCGCCTCGAGGCACTCCAACTTTCAGTATCTGCCGTTCGTGAGTGAAGCCCCAGAGGGTCATGCAGGGACGGTGGAGGCGATCAAGCAACTGGCCGGAAACGGCCATCGCGTCACACCCATGATCGCAGGGATCAAGGCCTTTGCCCGCCCGTTGCGCAGCCTGTTCATGGACCTAGGGTTTGATCGGCGGGAAGTGAAACTCGAAACGTACGACTGAAGCCTAGCCCGGTTCGTCCACCCGGATTAATGCCCTTCCTTCGCGAGATTCTTATTGATGGCGGGAATCTCCACGGTGACATCCGTCGTCCCGTTCGGCACGCACTGGCACCCGAGTCGGGACTGCAAGGTCGTGGCGGGAGCCTCATCTAACTGATCGAACTCATCATCTGTCCCTTCATTACACGTCTCCAGCCCCTTTTTGACCATGACGTGACAGGTAGAGCAGGCACAGACCCCTCCGCAGACATGCTCCAGATCGATGTCGTTTCCCATGGCGATATCAAGAATGCTACCCGGTAGCCCCGTCGGGCCATAGGGAATCTTGTCCGGCTGGACCGCGACCTTCTTTTCGCTCTTGTCCGGAAAAATGAAGGTCACGGTGTAGGGTTTAGACGGTAACTCGACATCCGCTTTTTCAATATAGGGATTCGTTCCACCCATGTTGATCAGCCTCTTTTCTTTTCAAATCCATCAATGAGGGACACGAGGGATGATGTGACCTTCCATCACCTGACATTTGTCGTTGGACCTCGTCTGTTTCCGATTCTCTAACTCCGATCGCCCTTGACAGGTCAAAAGATCACATGATAGCTTTTGTACGACTCATTTGATCGGAGATCATTATAGTCTCCGACTTTAAAGATCGGCAATAGGCCATGCTGAAATTATCAAAAAAGGCAGATTACGGATTAATGGCGCTGCAACACATTGCCTCCAACCAATATGGCGATGTGGCTCATGCCCGGGTGGTGAATACTAAGGAAATCGCCGAGGAATATCATATTCCGGTCGAACTGCTCGCAAAAGTTCTTCAGACCCTGTCGAAAAGCGGCATCATTGAGAGCCATAACGGCCCCAAGGGTGGATATCTCCTTGGCAAGAATCCACGGGAAATCACGATTGCCCACGTACTTGAAAGCCTGGAAGGGCCGCTCGGCATCATGGATTGCTCTCACGAAAAAGACGGTGATGCCTGCATGCAGCGCGAGCACTGTAACATCCGGACCCCGCTCCTGAAAATCCAGAACAGCATCTATCAGCTTCTGAATAATATGACATTGCAAGATATGCTGGGGGGCACCCCCCTCATCACCATTCAATCCGTCGCGGCGGAACAACAAGGAGTCGAGCGATGAAGTTCCCGATCTACCTGGATAATCATGCGACCACCCCGATGGACCCTCGGGTGCTGGAATCAATGCT
>JAEURX010000012.1 GCA_016788885.1 Nitrospira sp.
GTAGCTGACAAACTTCGCCATCCCGCGATCCGAGCAGATCTTCGTCAACGCACTCGTCAGCGTCGTCTTGCCATGGTCCACGTGCCCGATCGTCCCAATGTTCACGTGCGGCTTGCGTCGCTCAAATTTCGCCTTCGCCATCCCCGACCCTCCCTAAATCCACAACAACTAACGGCCTACTCACCACGATGCTTGGCAGTGATCGCTTCGGCAATTTGCCGCGGAACTTGGTCATAGCGATCAAATTCCATGCTGTACGTGGCACGACCCTGCGTCCGAGAACGCAAATCCGTTGCGTAGCCAAACATTTCCATCAGCGGAACCGTCGCCTCAATCGCCTGGGCGCCGGCACGAACCTTCATTCCCTGAACCTTGCCACGACGACCATTCAGATTGCCGATGACATCGCCCATGAAGTCTTGCGGAACAAGCACCTCAACCTTCATGATCGGCTCAAGCAAGACAGCGTCTGCCTTCTTACATGCGTCAGCAAAACCCATTGACGCGGCAATCTTGAAAGCCATTTCGTTAGAATCGACGTCGTGATAAGAACCATCAATCACGGTAACCCGCACATCGCGCAATGGAAAGCCAGCGACAACCCCCGTCTCCATGCGCTCACGAACACCTTTTTCAATGGCAGGGATATATTCCTTCGGGATGGCACCACCAACAACTTTATTAACAAACTCCAATCCCTTACCAGCCTCTGCCGGCTCAACAGTCAACACGACGTGGCCATATTGACCCCGACCGCCAGTCTGCTTGATGTATTTCGACTCCGCCTCGGCCTTCTTGCGAATGGTCTCACGGAACGCAACTTCAGGCTTTCCGACATTAGCCTCAACCTTAAATTCACGCAGCAAACGGTCGACAATAATTTCAAGGTGCAACTCGCCCATACCGGCAATAATTGTCTGGGCGGTCTCTTCATCCGTACGAACCCTGAACGAAGGATCCTCTTGCGCGAGCTTCTGCAAGGCAAAACCCATCTTCTCCTGGTCCTGCTTAGTCTTTGGCTCAATCGCCATTGCGATGACCGGCTCAGGAAACTTCATGACCTCCAGAAGGAGCGGCTGCTTTTCATCCGCAAGCGTATCACCGGTCGTAGCACTCTTCAGCCCAACGGCAGCGGCGATATCGCCAGCATAAACGATATCAATTTCCTCGCGCTTATTGGCATGCATCTTGAGCAGGCGGCCGATACGATCTTTCGTCCCCTTCGTCACATTCAAAACCGCAGTACCAGTCTTCAACGTCCCGGAATAGACACGGAAGAAGGTGAGCTGCCCAGCAAACGGATCCGTCATGATCTTAAACGCCAACGCGGCAAACGGCTCCGAATCAGAAGGCTCCCGCTTAAGCTCCTTACCACTATTAGGATCCACACCAACGGCGGCAGGAATATCAAGAGGCGAAGGGAGATAGTCCACAACAGCATCCAAGAGCTGCTGAACCCCCTTATTCTTGAAAGCAGACCCACAGAGAACCGGCGTCACCTTCATCGCAATAGTGGCAGCACGAATCGCTCGACGAACCTCATCCTCGGTCAATGACTGTCCGTTGAGATACTTCTCCATAACCTGATCATCGTACTCAGCCACCGCCTCGAGCATCTTCTCTCGATACTCATTCGCCTTATCCACGAGATCAGCCGGAATTTCGTCGATCTTATATTTTGCCCCTAACGTCTCATCATCATAAAAGAACCCCTTCATCCTCACCAAATCAACAGAACCGCGGAACTCCGCCTCCCTGCCGATAGGAATTTGAACAGGAACAGGATTCGCACCAAGACGATCAATGATAGACTGGACGCTAGCATAGAAATCAGCCCCAATTCGGTCCATCTTGTTCATGAACGCGATACGAGGCACTTGATATTTATCAGCCTGACGCCAAACAGTCTCAGACTGAGGCTCGACACCCTGAACAGAATCGAAAGCGGCGACAGCACCATCCAAAACACGCAAGGAACGCTCGACCTCGATTGTGAAATCGACGTGACCAGGAGTATCAATAATGTTGATACGATGGTCGCGCCAAAAGCAGGTGGTTGCAGCCGCAGTAATAGTAATACCACGCTCGCGTTCCTGCTCCATCCAGTCCATGGTGGCCGCACCCTCATGAACTTCACCCAACTTATGCGTCATCCCCGTATAGAATAGAATGCGCTCAGTAGTCGTAGTCTTCCCTGCATCAATGTGGGCCATGATGCCGATGTTTCGAGTCCGCTCTAACGGTGTCTGCCTAGCCACAACTCCCCCAGAAAAAAACAAGCGTGCTGCCGCATGAGCCGAAGACCAACCGCTGTAGCACGACACTCACCAGTCGCGCTCACGGCCAAGCCCAACAGCAGCACGATCAATAACTACCAACGATAGTGAGCAAACGCCTTATTGGCCTCAGCCATCCGATGAACATCTTCCCGCTTCTTGACCGACGCCCCAGTATTATTGGAGGCATCGAGCAATTCGGCAGCAAGCCTGTCCTGCATACTTTTTCCGCCGCGCGAGCGAGAATACTCCGTGATCCAACGCAACGCCAACGAGACGCGACGAGACGGCCTGATCTCAACGGGGACCTGATACGACGCACCACCGACACGACGCGACTTCACCTCCACAACCGGCTTCACGTTATCGACAGCCGCCTTGAAGACCTTCATCGGATCGCCGCCACCCGTCTTCTCCTGGATCAAATCAAATGCCCCATAACACACGCGCTCGGCAGTACTTTTCTTCCCACCACCCATCAGGACGTTCAAAAATTTCCCGACCAGCTTGTCCCGATACTTCGAATCCGGCTGCGCTTCTCGATGTCCAAAAAATTGTCCGCGTGGCATCGTTACCCTATAATATAAAATCGGTTTTCGTCACACACCTTCGTGCAACGAGAGAATGACCTACTACTTAGGACGCTTGGCTCCATACTTCGAACGAGCCTGCTTACGATCTGCAACCCCAACCGCATCCAAGGAACCACGCACGATGTGATACCGAACACCAGGCAAGTCCTTCACGCGACCACCGCGCACCAAGACAATAGAATGCTCCTGGAGATTGTGACCAACACCAGGGATATAGGTCGTTACCTCCATACCATTGGTCAAACGAACGCGAGCGACTTTACGAAGGGCCGAGTTCGGCTTCTTCGGGGTGGTGGTATAGACACGGAGACATACGCCGCGCTTTTGCGGACAACGCTTTAGCGCAGGACTCTTCGTCTTGGACTTAACGAGAGTCCGACCTTTTCGGACTAGCTGATTAATCGTTGGCATGCACTCTACTCTTTCTTGAAAATCGCACGGTTGCTCAAAAAGCCCCTGAGCGAAGCCGTCGGATTATAGAGATGTGTGGCACTTGTGTCAAGAACCTTCTTTTTTCTTTCACGGATTATTTTGCGATTCTCCGCCCATTGCCTGAGCCGGTACTTCGCCAACACCAACCGGTTGGGGCACCGAAGCCGCCAACTCACCTGGCGCTTTGGCACTGGCAACAAATGTTTCTCGGTATTCCTCAAATCCACTTCCAGCTGGGATGAGGCGTCCCACAATCACATTTTCTTTCAATCCGAGCAGGTTATCTTCGCGGCCGTTGATGGCCGCTTCAGTCAGTACCCGCGTCGTTTCCTGGAACGATGCCGCCGAGATGAAGCTATCGGTGGTCAGCGCGGCCTTGGTGATTCCTAGCAATACTGGTTTCCCGAGCGCTGGCTTGCCGTCATTTTCGAGAACTCGTTGGTTCTCTATGTCAAACATCCCTTTACTAACCTGACTGCCTGGCAAGAACGAGGTATCGCCGGGATCCTCGATCCGCACCTTTCGAAGCATTTGCCGAACGATGATCTCGATATGCTTATCGTTGATAGACACACCCTGCAGCCGGTACACGTCCTGAACTTCATCAACTAAATACTTCTGAAGTTCCTTCGGTCCTAGCACATCCAGAATGTCGTGGGGATTGGCCGATCCGTCCATGAGGGGCTCGCCAGCGCGTACCCAATCCCCTTCGTGCACGTTGACGTGCTTTCCTTTGGGAATGAAATACTCTTTCACGTCGCCCATCTTGTTGTCGACCAACACTTTGCGCATACCCTTCACAAACCCGCCATAGGAGACCTCGCCGTCGATCTCGCTGATGACCGCCTGCTCTTTTGGCTTACGAGCCTCAAACAGTTCGGCTACACGCGGAAGACCTCCGGTGATGTCCTTGGTCTTTGTGGTTTCACGAGGAATCTTGGCCAACACATCGCCGGGATGCACCATCGCACCCTTTTCGACGAAAATGTGGGCACCAACGGGCAAGAGATATCGCGCCACGGGCGCTCCCGCACCAGAAACCTTGGCGGTTTTCCCACTGTCGTCCTTGATCGAAACTCGCGGACGCAAGGTCGCACCGCTCTGCTCGATAATGACCTTTCGAGACAAACCGGTCACTTCGTCGAACTCTTCCTTCATGGTGACACCTTCGAGAATGTCGCCGTAGGCAACCTTTCCGCCGGTCTCCGTGAGGATGGTCAACGAGTAGGGATCCCATTCCACCAGCTTCTGCCCCACCTCAACACGATCACCGTCCTTGAGCTTAATCTTGGCTCCGTACACAACGGGATACTTTTCACGTTCTCGCCCACTGTCATCGACGATCGCAATTTTGGCATTGCGATTCATGACGACCCACTCACCCTCTTTGTTGCGAACAGCAATGCCCGCATTGTGCACATCAGCATTCTTCTTGGCGTCCAGGCTCATGTACTTCAAATGGCCTGCGTGCTTGGCTTCCAAAACCGTCTGCTCAACAACTTTGCTCGCGGTACCACCGATGTGGAATGTGCGCATCGTCAACTGCGTACCAGGCTCACCGATGGATTGCGCAGCAATAACGCCAACCGGCTCACCCTTCTCGACCAGACGCCCGCGCGACAAGTCTCGCCCATAACAAAGTCGACAGACGCCACGCCCGGACTGACAGGTCAGCACCGAACGAATCTTGACTCGATCGACGCCTGCTTCCACGACGGCCTTGGCTTGCTCTTCGTCGATTTCTTCATTGAAGGAGACAATGATTTCGCCCGTCACCGGATCGCGGATGTCCTCGCCGGCGAGACGTCCCAACAGACGCTCCTCCAACGTTTGAATGATTTCTCCGCCTTCCAGCAGCGCGCTCACCAGGATGCCGTCGGTTGTCCCGCAATCTTCCTCAGTGACAATGACGTCTTGCGCAATATCGACGAGGCGGCGAGTCAAGTATCCGGAATTGGCGGTTTTCAAGGCGGTATCCGCCAAACCTTTGCGCGCGCCGTGCGTCGAAATGAAGTACTGCAAGACCGTCAATCCCTCACGGAAATTGGCCGTGATAGGTGTTTCGATGATTTCGCCTGACGGTTTCGCCATCAAACCGCGCATACCACCGAGCTGACGAATCTGCTGCGAACTTCCTCGGGCACCAGAATCAGCCATCATGAAGATGGGATTGAAGGATTCGGCCTTGGCGGGATCGCCACCGGCACCCAACTCCTTCATCATTTCATTGGCCACCTGTTCAGTTACATGCGCCCAAATGTCGATGACCTTGTTGTATCGCTCACCGTTGGTGATCAAACCTTCGGAGTATTGCTTTTCGATTTCATTGACCTCGTGTTGAGCCTTCCCGATCAGGTCTTCTTTCCTGGAGGGGATATGCATGTTATCGATACAAATCGACATGCCGGCTCGAGTCGCATAGTGGAATCCGAGATCCTTGATTTTATCGAGGAATGTCACGGTCTCTCGATGCCCAGCCTGGCGGTATACCGCATCAATGAGCTTGGACATTTCTTTCTTGGTCATCAACTTGTTTGCATCGGCAAACGGCATCATCGGCGGAAGAATTTCCGACAGAATGACGCGTCCCGCCGTCGTCTGGACCAGCACGCCGTTGCACCGGACCTTGATCCGGGCATGCTCATCCAACGCGCCGGCATCATAGGCAATCCGCGCCTCCTCAGGGGAGCCGAACAGCTTTCCTTCGCCTTTCGCGCCGACACGCTCCTTCGTCAGCCAATAACACCCCAGCACCATATCCTGCGACGGCACCGCGATCGGCTTACCGTTAGCGGGGGACAGGATGTTATTGATCGACATCATCAACACGCGAGCTTCGACCTGCGCCTCAACGGACAGCGGAACGTGTACCGCCATTTGGTCTCCGTCGAAGTCGGCGTTAAATGCTGCGCAGACGAGCGGGTGCAGCCGAATGGCTTTTCCCTCGACCAAAACGGGATCGAAGGCCTGAATTCCGAGCCTGTGTAGCGTCGGTGCGCGATTCAAGAGCACGGGATGCTCGCGAATGACTTCATCCAACACATCCCACACTTCCGGACGTTCTTTTTCAACCAACCGCTTGGCACTCTTGATGGTCGTGGCCGCCCCACGTTCTTCCAATTTGTGGAAGATGAACGGCTTGAACAATTCCAACGCCATTTTCTTGGGCAACCCGCATTGGTGCAAACGCAACTCTGGACCGACGACGATGACGGTTCGACCGGAATAGTCGACGCGCTTGCCGAGCAAGTTCTGACGGAACCGCCCTTGCTTGCCCTTCAACATGTCGCTCAAGGACTTCAACGGCCGCTTGTTTGGCCCACGAATCGCGCGGCCTCGACGACCATTATCAAACAGGGCGTCGACTGCCTCTTGCAGCATGCGCATTTCGTTACGAATGATCACGCCCGGCGCCTTCAGCTCAATCAACCGCTTCAAACGATTATTACGGTTAATCACCCGGCGATACAGATCATTGAGATCAGACGTGGCAAAACGACCGCCATCCAAGGGCACGAGCGGACGCAATTCCGGCGGCAGGACCGGGATGACATCCATGATCATCCACTCAGGCTTGTTTCCTGAACGCCGGAATGCCTCGAGCACCTTCAGCCGTTTCGCATACTTCTTTTTCAAGGCCGCCGACGCGGAGGCTTTCGCCTTCACATGCAACTCGTCCCACTGCGTATTGATATCGACCTTGCGCAGCAATTCTCGAATGGCCTCAGCCCCAATCCCGACCTTGAACGCCCCGCTGCCATACTCCGACTGCAACGAACGCAGCTGCTCCTCGGAAACGAGCTCCTGCTCACTCATGCTCGTGGAGCCCGGGTCCACCATCACGTAGCTCTCGAAATAGAGAATCTTTTCGAGTTGCTTGAGGCTCATGTCCAAGAGCGTGCCAATCCGGCTCGGTACGCCCTTCAAAAACCAGATGTGTGCCACGGGAGCTGCCAGCTCAATGTGCCCCATCCGCTCGCGACGCACCTTCGATTGAATGACTTCCACGCCGCACTTGTCGCAGACAATGCCGCGATGCTTCATGCGTTTATACTTACCGCAGTTGCACTCCCAGTCCTTAATCGGGCCGAAAATCTTGGCGCAGAACAACCCATCCTTTTCCGGCTTGAAGGACCGGTAGTTGATCGTTTCCGGCTTTTTAACTTCGCCGTATGACCATGACCGGATCTTTTCGGGCGACGCGATACGAATGCGCATCGAGTCGAACGACACCGAGTCACGCGGCTTCTCGAATAATGTGTATACACCTTCCAAGGTTGATCCCTCCTTAACGGTCGCCTGAGCGCAGTTCTGAGTGGTGAGCTAGCCGATGTGTCCGCTCGCAGAACTCAGCACTAGAATCAGTCCTTCGATTTAACCAATTCGACATCAAGCCCAAGACTTTGCAGCTCTTTGACCAACACATTGAACGATTCCGGCAGTCCAGGCTCCAGGAACGGCTCGCCCTTGACGACCGCTTCGTACATACGAGAGCGACCGGGGACGTCATCTGACTTCACCGTCAGGAATTCCTGAAGAATGGAAGCAGCACCATAGGCTTGAAGTGCCCAGACTTCCATTTCTCCCAATCGCTGACCACCAAACTGCGCTTTTCCTCCAAGCGGTTGCTGGGTGACCAACGAATAGGGACCGATGGACCGAGCATGAATTTTATCATCGACCAAGTGGTGCAACTTCAGCACATACATATACCCCACCGTAACGGGGCTGCTGAACGACTCGCCAGTCCGACCATCCATCAGGACCGTCTGCCCGCTGGGCGACAACTTGGCCTTCTTGAGAAGCTCCTTAATCTCTTTCTCGGAAGCACCGTCGAATACCGGACTCGCGACCTTGATACCCAGCGCACGAGCGGCCCATCCGAGGTGAGTCTCCAGAATCTGACCGACGTTCATACGCGACGGCACGCCCAACGGATTGAGCACGATCTCCACCGGCGTCCCGTCAGGCAGATAGGGCATATCCTCTTCCGGCAATACGCGCGAAACCACACCTTTGTTGCCATGACGGCCGGCCATCTTGTCACCAACCTGGATCTTTCGCTTCATTGCGATATAGACCTTGACCAGCTTGATGACGCCCGGAGGAAGCTCATCGCCTCGCCTCAGGCGACCAACCTTTTCATCGTACAATGTTTGCAGGATTTCGATCTGCTCCTTGGCGCGGCGCTCCACATCCTCGAGTTCCTTCTGCTCATCCGGATCACTGAGGATGATGTGGCGAACCATGTCGTCCGGGAGGCGCTTCAAGATTTCCGCCGTGAGCTTACCCTTCTTTTTCAAAATGACGTCCCCGGTTTCCGGGTCCATCAGATCACGGCCGACCACCTTGCCGAGCAAGAGCTTGCGAACCTTCTTCGTTTTCTCGTCATCAATGATGCGCAACTCTTCCTGGTGGTCGCGCTGCAACTTCATGTGATCTTCGCTCTCGATGCTCTTCGAGCGTTCGTCCTTATCCAGACCTTTTCTGGAGAAAATCTTCACATCGACGACGATCCCTTCGACGCCGGGAGGCACCGTAAGGGATGTATCCTTCACATCACCGGCTTTTTCTCCGAAGATCGCCCGCAACAATTTCTCTTCCGGCGTCAGCTGCGTCTCACCTTTCGGCGTGACTTTTCCTACAAGAATATCGCCAGGCTTCACTTCGGCACCGATGCGGATGATGCCACTCTCATCCAAGTCGCGGAGCGCTTCTTCGCCGACGTTTGGAATATCGCGCGTAATGTCCTCTTTGCCCAACTTAGTGTCCCGGGCTTCCACCTCGAACTCTTCGATGTGGATGGAGGTAAACGCGTCCTCCCGCACCAATTTCTCACTCAACAAAATCGCGTCTTCGAAGTTGTAGCCCCCCCAAGGCATAAACGCGACGAGCACGTTCTTCCCAAGCGCCAACTCTCCATGGTCAATAGCCGGACCATCCGCCAGCACCTGTCCACGCTTCACCGGCTCGCCGACCCGGACCACCGGCGTTTGAGTGATACAGGTATTCTGGTTCGAACGTTGGAACTTGATCATTTCATAGACGTCGAGACCTGAATCATTGCGCTTGCGCCCCTCCTTGGCATCGGCCCGAACTACGATACGAGTCGCATCGACGCTTTCCACCACACCTTCGCGCTTGGCTTGCACGACGTAGCCTGAATCGCGAGCCACGACGGCTTCCATGCCGGTTCCCACCAAGGGAGACTCTGCCTTGAGCAGGGGCACGGCTTGCCGCTGCATGTTCGATCCCATCAAGGCACGATTCGCGTCGTCGTGCTCCAGGAACGGCACCAGCGCGGTCGCCACGCTGACGACCTGCTTTGGCGACACATCCATATATTCGATCTTATCAGGCGTTGCCGTAATAAAATCTCCAGCTGATCGTGCCGACACCGTTTCGGAAACGAGACGACCTCCGGTATCGAGCTTTGAGTTGGCCTGGGCGATAATATACTTATCTCCCTCGATGGCCGAGAGATACTCCAACTCATCACTCACACGCCCCTTCACAACCTTCCGATACGGCGCCTCAATGAATCCGAACTCATTGATGCGGGCATACGTCGCCAAGGACGTAATCAACCCGATGTTGGGGCCTTCCGGCGTTTCAATCGGACAAATGCGGCTGTAGTGGGAAGGGTGTACGTCGCGCACTTCAAAGCCGGCTCGTTCTCGGGTCAAACCGCCTGGCCCCAGGGCCGACAACCGGCGCTTGTGGGTGATTTCCGCCAGGGGATTGGTTTGATCCATAAACTGGGACAGCTGGCTGCTACTGAAGAACTCTTTGACCGCTGCAACAACTGGCTTCGCATTGATCAAGTCATGGGGCAGCACCGTCTCCATATCCAGGAGATTCATCCGCTCCTTGATGCTGCGCTCCATCCGGACGAGACCGAGGCGGAATTGATTTTCCAACAATTCACCGACGGACCGCACCCGACGATTCCCCAAGTGGTCGATGTCGTCAATTTCCCCACGGCCGATCTTCAGATTGACCAGGTAGCGCACCACCTCGACAATGTCTTGCGCCGTCAAGGTACGCTGCTCCAAGGCGAAATCAAGTCCCAACTTCTTATTGAGCTTCAACCGTCCAACAGGAGACAGATCGTAGCGCTTAGGGCTCAAGAAAAGGTTATCGAACAACGCACGGGCGGTTTCCACCGAAGGCGTCTCGCCCGGTCGAAGCCGACGATAGATCTCAACCATCGCCTCTTCTTTAGACCCGGTACGCTCCATGTCGAGCGTATCAAGGATGACCAACGTCGCATTGGTCGTATCCAAATACACAACCTTGAATTCCTCAATATCGCTATCGAGAATCTTTTCAAGAATCTCCTCGGTGAGACGTTGATTTTTTTCAGCCAGCGACTGTTTTTTACCGCTATCCACCAACTCCGTCAGCACCGCACGGCCGACCAGCTCGGCAGGCGTCACCGGGATCTCCTTAATCCCTGCGGCTTTCAGTTTGGCGATCAACGCCTTCGTTAATTTGGCGCCTTCGCGAACCAGCGGATCTTTACCGCCCTTCTCCGTCACCTCCGTCGAGCACTTCAGGCCGTGATGGATTTCCGGGTCGAGCTTCCGATAGAGCTTTCCCTTGGAAACACGGATCTCCTCCACCGGATAGTACATCCGCAACAAGTCGTCAGTGCTATAACCGAAAGCCTTCAAGAGAATGGTCGCCGGCATTTTACGCCGACGATCGATACGCACATACAGGATATCCCGGGCGTCGAACTCAAAATCGAGCCACGATCCGCGATAGGGAATAATCCGAGCCGAATACAAGACCTTGCCACTGGCATGCGTTCGCCCCTTGTCGTGCGTGAAGGACGCGCCCGGCGAGCGGTGCAACTGACTGACCACCACCCGCTCGGTCCCGTTAATAAGGAACGTTCCGCGCTCGGTCATGAGCGGCAATTCGCCGACATACACCTCTTGCTCACGAACGTCCAACACCTTCTTCTTCGGCCCCTTGTCTTCCTTGTCGAACACAATGAGCCGAACACGCAACTTCAAGGGAACGGCAAACGTCATGCCCTGCTCAAGACACTCCCGCTCGTCGTATTTCGGCGTCCCTAGCGAGTAGTTGGAAAACTCTAAGGCTGCCGTATTGTTGTAATCGGTGATGGGAAATACGCTCGCTAACGCCGCCTGTAACCCCTGGTCCTTGCGACGATCTGGCTCGACCTCCATCTGGAGAAACTCTTCGTAGGACCGCTTCTGGATTTCGATGAGATCGGGAATATCGATACTCGTACGAATCCGAGAAAAATCCTTACGTTCGACAAACTCCGAAAGAGTCGATTCCGACATTCGTTAGCCCTCCAAGCTCATAAGGAGATGAGCGCCCCGCGCCATCCCGACGAACAACTCACACCGCGGAACAAGACACACTACTTAATCTCGACTTTGGCTCCGCTCTCCTCGAGCTTCTTCTTCATCGCGTCAGCTTCTTCCTTGGTCGCGCCGGACTTGATGGGCTTTGGCGCACCTTCGACCAAATCCTTCGCTTCCTTGAGCCCCAGACTGGTGAGCTCACGCACCACCTTGATGACCTGAATCTTTTTGTCGGCCGGAGCGCTGGCCAGAATGACATCAAAGGAGGTCTTCTCTTCAGCCGGCGCCGCCGCCGCACCACCGCCACCGCCCACTGCCGCAACGGCCACCGGTGCTGCCGCCGTCACGCCAAAACGCGACTCCAGGCCCTTCACCAATTCCGCCAACTCCAATACGCTCATGCCCTCGATTGCCTTGATCAATTCATCCTGCGACAATTTTGTTCCTGCTGCTGCTGACATGTCCCCCTCCCCTTTCTTTTTATCCTGAATGGCTGCAATGACTCGCACAAACTTGCTCAAGACTCCGCTCAACGCATAGACCACACCACGTATCGGCCCCTGCATGGCCGACAACAACATGGCGATTAACACTTCCTTCTTCGGCAGCTGCGCAATCGCTGTCAGATCGGCCGCCTGCACCAACCTGCCTTCCAATACTCCGACCGTCACCTTCATTTTTTCAGAGCGTTTTTCCGCCTGAATAAAATCGCGCAAGATTTTGGCCGGAAGAACCGGATCGTCGTACCCAATCACGAGCCCGGTCGGGCCCTTAAAATGCTCCTTCGCATCAGCCAGGGTGGTCCCCACAGACGCCCGCACAGCCAGAGTATTCTTGACGACACAGTATTCAGCCTTGGCACCGCGCAATTGCCTGCGCAGCTCAGTCATCTGACTGACGGGCATCCCGGCACATTCCGTCAGAATAGCCAAGCGTGCGCGACCGAACTTTTCCGTCAACTCCGCGATCGCTGTTGCTTTTTCTTCTTTCTTCATGCCTTTCCCCTTACTGAGAACCTGTCCGTTCTCACCCCCACAACTTCGAGAGCGCCACTGGATCCAGCTTCACACCAGGACCCATGGTGCTCGACATTGTCACGCTCTTGAGATAACGCCCCTTACAAGATGACGGCTTTGCCTTGACCACCGATTCCAACACCGCCTGAGCGTTGTCACACAATTTCTGCACATCGAATGACACCTTGCCGACCGGAACCTGCACGATACCAGCCTTCTCCACCTTGAATTCGACGCGGCCCTTGCGAATTTCGCTCACGGCCTTTCCGACCTCGAACGTCACCGTCCCCGTCTTCGGGTTTGGCATCAGGCCTCGCGGACCGAGCACTTTACCGAGCTTACCGACGGAGGCCATCAAGTCGGGGGTAGAGATTGCGCAATCAAACTCCATCCATCCGCCCTTAATTTTTTCCATCAGATCATCGGCGCCCACATAGTCAGCCCCGGCTTGCTTCGCTTCCTGCTCTTTCTCACCCTTAGCAAATACGAGCACGCGGAGCTTTTTCCCGGTACCGTGCGGGAGCGCGGTCGTCCCGCGAACCATCTGATCCGATCGTTTCGGATCAACGCCCAGCCGAATGGCCAAATCAACGGATTCGTCATACTTCGCGAAGGCGGCCTGCTTGACGGCTTCAACCGCCTCCTTCAACTCATAAAACCTGGGCTCGATCTTCTCCTGAGCCGCGGTCATTTTCTTTCCCATACTGCTACTCCTTCACATCCGCCGGAGGTTCACTCTGCAGAAACTTACTGGACGGTGATACCCATGCTGCGCGCCGTCCCCTGAATAATATTGATGGCGCCCTCAAGGTCGGCCGCATTCAGATCGGACATTTTCTTCTGCGCAATCTCCCGAATCTGAGCTTGCGTGACTTTCCCAACCTTATCCTTGTGCGGGACGCCAGAACCCTTGATGATACCGGCAGCCTTCTTGAGCAGATCCGACGCCGGCGGAGTCTTCATAATGAAGGTGAAGCTCCGGTCCTTATAGACCGTAATGATCACCGGGATAATGCTATCCCCTTCTTTTTGGGTTTTTGCATTGAACTGCTTGCAAAACTCCATGATGTTCACGCCGTGCTGTCCCAGCGATGGACCGACAGGCGGAGCAGGATTCGCCTTGCCGGCCGGAATTTGCAACTTAATCTGTGCTGATACTTCCTTGGCCATGAGTTACTCCCTGAGAACTGCGGACTGCGCGGGAGGACCGAGAACGGCTCTCAGCCCCGACCATCAATCCAGTGACCTCAAATACGTTCGACCTGCAAAAACCCGAGCTCGACCGGAGTGGACCGGCCAAAAATGCTGACAAACACCTTCACACGATTGTGGTCGGCATCCACATCATCGACGGCACCGTTGAAGCCCAAAAATGGACCGTCGACGATACGAACGTTATCGCCCTTGATAAATCTCACCTGCTCACGCGGACCGGCTGCTCCGGCATCCACCTGCTTCAGCAACGAATCCACCTCTTCAGTGGATAGAGGCGTCGGCTGAGCCCCGCCCCCGACGAATCCCGTCACCTTCGGCGTTTCCTTGATCATCTGCAAGGTTTCATCGGCCAGGGGCGACTCCAATTCAATCAACACATACCCGGGGAAAAATTTTCGCCGGGACGTCCGCCGCTTGCCGTCCTTGATCTCGATGACATCTTCCGTGGGCACCAACACTTGCCCAAGTCGCTCAGTGAGCCCCATTTGATTAGCACGCTCAAGGAGACTGGTCTTGACGCGCCCCTCGAAGCCCGCATAGGTGTGGATGACGTACCAGTTCTTATTGCTCATCATCTCCTCTCAGCTGAACATCCAGCATCGTATCGTCCGGCACCACCGGACCTGTCCAGCCGCACCACGCAACTAAATGACCTTGCGCATCAGCCAGCCCAGCACGGAATCCATCATCGACAAATACAGAGACATCAGGATGCAGAACACGATCACGACCGTCGTCGCGCCGATGGTTTCCGCCTTCGTCGGGAAAGACACCTTCTTCAATTCGCCGCGCACACCGTCGATGAATTCTCGAACAGAGGTGATCAATCGCTGAAACACGGTTACAATCCTCTCTTACAACCACACGGGGGGAAACCCCACGCCCACCCGAAATCCCACAAGTCACAGCGGCACATTCGAATTGGCAGGGGCACTAGGATTTGAACCTAGACTCTCGGTTTTGGAGACCGATGTGCTGCCATTGACACCATGCCCCTCCGCCCGAAACCTGCACGCCGTCAAGTGGACCGCCACCAAACCGGCATCGATGCCTTACTTCACTTCTTTGTGGGCGATGTGCTTCCGGCAAAATTTGCAGAACTTGTTCCGCTCCAAGCGGTCCGGGTCATTCTTCTTGTTTTTGCGGGTCGTATAATTCCGCTGCTTGCAGACCGTACAGGCCAAGTCGATAATTTCTCGCATGTCGTACCCCGTGAGGCAAGGAGCATGACGCGGGAGAACCAGCCACCCCCGCCATCAAACACCTAATGCCTAACGCCTCCCTCTACTACGCTAGAATTTCCGTGACGACGCCCGAGCCGACGGTTTTGCCGCCCTCGCGCACCGCAAACCGCAAGCCCTGATCCATCGCGATCGGGCTGATCAATTCGCCCGTCACCGTCACATTGTCGCCCGGCATCACCATCTCCACGCCCGCCGCCAACGTCACGATCCCCGTCACGTCCGTCGTCCGGAAGTAGAACTGCGGC